>JAAYCJ010000131.1 GCA_012729815.1 Phycisphaerae bacterium
CAGGGTGGAGCGAACGTGAGCTTCTGCGACGGCCATCTGGAACTGATGAAGTGGAACGACCTGGTTCCGGCGGAGAACTTCGACAGACGATATGATCTCTGGTTTCTGCGTCCAACTGATACGCCGCCGGAAGAAATTCCCTGGTAATGGTGGAGAAATTTTCGATGCTGATTTTCGCGGTTGCGGTATGCGCGTTGGCGGGGGGTGGAATGGTGGCGGACGGACAGCCGGTGGCTGTCTACAACGGTTCGTTTGAGGTCGCTCACGCAGCCGACGCCGGCGCGCCGGACGGTTGGCAGCGACTGGCGGGCGGCCCGGTGCGGGCCGATGCGGCGTCGGCGCATGACGGCAAACGATCGCTGATGCTCAGCTCGACCGGCGAGCGGCAGGAGGTGATGACCGCGACGACGTTTGCGTTCGAGCCGGGCATGAAGCTGGAGCTGGCAGTCTGGAGCGAAGCGGAGGCGGTGGCCAAGCCGGCGCGGGTGGTGGTCTACTGGTTCGACCAGTCGGTGCGGCATGTCGGATCACAGGTCTGCGAGCTGCCGATCCAAGCTCAAGGGTGGACGCATACCCGCTGCGCGTTGACGCCGCCGGGTGGCGCGGCACGGCTGGGGTTCCACTGCGAACTGCTCGGTGCGGGGACGGTTCGGATCGACGAGCTTCGCGTGCTTCAGACGAGCGGGACGAGCGAACGGGAGACGCCGATGGCCAGGGTTCAGACGCCGGCAGCGCAGGCGGCGACCAAAGCGGTGTATGTGCCGGTGGACCTTTTGAAGGCGGCGACCCGCAGTTTCACCGACCAGCACGACGGCGACGGCGCGGGCGGCTGGACCGACCAGGGCGACAATGATCTGCGGCGCTTTCCGCGCGGGCGACAGGAGTTTCTGGGCGTGCCATTCGAGATCCTGGACGACCAGTACGGCGCCAAAAGCGTGGTGATGCTGGGCGATCGCCGCGGGTTCGGCAACGAGGCGCGGATCGAAAACGTGCCGCAGCGGTTCGACGTGCTGCACGTGCTGCACGCGGCGGCGTGGCTGAACGACGGGCAGGTGGGAAGCTACGTTCTGGAATACGCGGACGGCGGCGAGGCGGCGTTCGACGTGATTGCCAGCCGTCACGTAGCGGACTGGTGGCATCCGGTGGACCTGCCGGAGGCGAAGGTGGCGTGGTACGGCGGCAACGCGATCCGCGACCTGGTCGGCGTGTGGCTGCTGAGCTGGCCGAACCCGCATCCGGAAAAGGAAGTGCGGGCGATCGTGCTGCGGAGCACGGGCGTGGTGCTGGGCATTTGCGGGATCACCACGCAGCGGGGCGGTCCGATGCCGGGCGCGGAGGGTTCGAGTCTGCAGGCGGCGATCTCGCCGGACGGCGTGGTGGTGCGGCGAGGCGAACCGCTGACCGCGGCGGCTACGATCAACCACGGCGATCAGGCGGCGCGGCAGGTCCGATGCCGCGTGGCCCTGTATCGCGGCAGCCGCAGCCAGAAGCCGCTGCACGCGCTGGAGCGGGAGCTTTCGATCGAGCCGGGTCAGGTCGGGCGAATTGAGTATCGCATCGAGGCCCTCGACGTTGAGCCGGGTAGCTATCGGCTGGTATGCGAGGCGGCCAGCGGTCAGGAGCGGGCCGAGGTTTCGACGCCGGTCGGCGTGATGCCGGCGGAGTTTGAAGGGGCGAAGGTCAGTGCGACCGACTCGTGGGGTTATGGGATGATGTACGTGGGCGAGCCGGACGAGGCGGCGTTTCGCCGGATTCGCGAGGGCGGGTTCGACTGGGTGGCTTTGGACATCCAATGGGCGGCGATCGAGCCCAGCCCCGGGGTTTACGACTGGTCGCTGGTGGATCGGTTCATCGAGCGGGCCAAGCGGGCGGGGCTGAAGGTCGAGATCAAGACGCTGCTGTTTCTGGGCGTTCCGTGGCTGACCGAGGACATCACCGACGGCAGGAATCCTTCGAACTTCAGCGACGAGTTCGTCGCGCGGTATACGCTGTTGTGGCAGAACCTGGTGCAGCGGTACCAGGACGAGCCGACGGTGTTCGCGTGGTGTCCGACGATCTGCCACCAGGACAACCCGGTCGGGTTCATCGAGAGCGATCGGACGCCGGCTTTGCATCGGGCGTGGCGGGACTACCTGTTTACCCGCGGCTGGACGCTGGAGGCGGTGTCGCAGCGGTTGGGCCGTCAGGTCGGTGACTGGAGCGAAATCGAGGCGCCGGACGTGGCGTACGTGGGCGAGCATGGCGTGGACGACTACTTTCTTGCCTTCATGAAGATGCGCAAGGAGCGGGCGGTTGAGGTTTACAGCCAACTGTGCCGGACAATCCGGCGGTTCGACGCGACGCGGCCGATCTTTCTGAAGATGGGGATGCCCTGGCCGCTGGACGTCTGGGACTCACCGAGCGGCCTGTGGCCCGCCGGTTGGCTGCGGATGTGCCGGACATACGACGCGGTACTGATGCACAGCAATTTCGAGGATTCGGTGATGGCGGCGATTCTGCCGTCGATGGCGGAGGGGTATGGGGTGCGGATGATGGTGGAGGAGGGCAAGGTTCCGCCGAACGCCCCGTGCACGGTTGGTGCGGTGGGGCAGGCGGGCTGGTACGGGGCGATGGGGATGGAGTTTTGTTTCTGGCCCACGGGCCAGGACCTGTCGGACTGGTCTCGGCTCAAGCCAACGGCGCAGCGGATGCAGGCGTTTTCTCGCTCGTACGACAACCTGTGGGTGACGTTCTTTGACGACGCGCTGTTCGCCCACGAGAAGAACTGGGAACGGATTCGGCGTTACTACATCAAAGGGTATGACCTGCTGACCAAGCTGGGTTTGCAGTATCGCGTGGTGGGAAGTGACAGGCTGGCTGCGATGCCGAGGGATGGGGTTCTGCTGGAGGCGAACTGCGTTCGGCTGGACGATGTGACGCGGGAGCGGCTGGATCGGTTCGTTCGGGGCGGCGGGACGCTGGTGGGGCAGTTCATGACGGACAGCGAAGCGGATTTCAAGCTCTACAACGATTGGGGGGTTGCGATGGTCCGGCATGCGGCGGGCCAGGTCGTGCTGGAAGGCGGGTTGTCGTTTCCGGCTGCGGATGGGTTTGTGCCGACGGGCAAGGACTTGCGGGTGTTGATGCGGTGGGAGGACGGTCGGCCGGCGGCGGTGGAGAAGAAGGTTGGCGAAGGCCGGCTGATCGTGTTCGGCTGCGGGTTTGAGAATGATGTGGCGGCTTCGGCGGCGGTGTTGCGGCGGCTGTTGGAGGCGGTGGGGGTCCGACCGCGGGTGCGGGTCGAGCCGTACGGGTCGGTGCAGGTTTCGGTGAAACGGCGCGATGGGACGCTGCAGATCGGGTTGATCAACCGCGACCCGATGGCGAAGGACGTGACGGTTGAGTTGGCGGGTGTTTCGCCGCGGGAGCATCGGGCTTACGATTGGCTGGATGGGGTGGACGTGCCGCTGAAAGACAGCGGCGGGCAGGCCGCGATCACGATGCGGGTCGAGCCGTCTGAGATCAGGTTGATTGAGGTGGATGCGAAGTAGGCGTCGCGCGCGGCAGAACGTCCTTGTACGTTTTGTACAATTTGCGCGGCCCGGTGATGTTGCCGGCGTGGCAGGCATGCTTACGGTGGGGCGGCCGACGCGGGTTTTGTACAAATTGTAAGATTTGCCTGAGCTTCCGATCCCGTCGATGGATGGCTCTCCGTACGCTGTGTTTTGGATCGCCATGACGGATGGCGGGGCGTACGTTTTGTACAATTTGCGCGGCCCGTCGATGCCGCCGGTGTGATGCAGATGATTGCGGCAGGCGGGTTTTGTACAAATTGTGCGATTTGTCCGGTCCCTTCGTTGTCGTCGGCGTGGGCGGCGCCGGTGGGCTGATGGGGTAGGTATTGAGTTGTCAAACGTCGCGCGAGGCGACGCGCGGCGGGGAGGCGGAGGTTCCCCGCACCATAAAGATAGCACATGAATTCGGTGGGTGAAAAAGCGGGTTTTTGGGGCGGTGGGAGGAACGGGTAGGAATCTCTGGAGAGATTTCTGAGAAAAGAGCGGCACGGAGCACGCGGAACACGCGGAGGGGGAGCGAATGAAAAATGAAAATAGAAAATACCAAAGTGCAAAATGGGGGATTGGCGGCTGGTGGCTGGTTGGAGGAGGGAACAAGAAATGGTGCGTCGGGACGACGCATCCTACGGTTCTTTGGGGTCGAAGGCCCCGCTCCCTCACGGTCGCGGCTCTCTTTGGGGACGGCGACTATTTCAGGATGCGTTTGAGCCAGGGGACGGCGAGGGTTTCCTTGAAGCAGTGGTTGGGGACGTCGACGTTGGCGTATTGGAGGTAGGTTTCGTCGTCGATGCCGGTTGGGATGGGCTGGCGGTCGAAGGGGCGTTTGGCGGGGGTGTCGAATTTGGGGTAGTAGGCGACCTTGAGGGCGGCGGGCGCGCCGGCGATGCGGTAGGCTTTTTTGACGAGGGCGATTTCGTCGGTGCGACCGCCCTCGGTGATGATCATGGGCTTTGGAGCGAGGGCGGCCATGAGGTCAAGGTAGTCGAACCATTCGATCAGGCCGGGCACGAACTGCCAGGACGGGCGGCGGACGAGCATGGTGGCGAGTTGGCGGGTTCGCCAGTTGCCGGCGAAGTCGTTCCAGACGACGGCGCGGACGGCGGGTTCGAGCAGGCCCAGGAGCAGGGCGGGTTTGGCGCCGAGGGAGTGGCCGCTGACGGCGAGGCGTTTGGAGTCGATGAAGGGCAGGGTCCGCATCCAGTGGACGACGCGGAGCTTGTGGAAGGTGCTGAGGCTTTCGAAGCATCGGCCGAGCCAGATGAGGAACCAGACGACGTCATCGTGGTTGGGGTCTTCGACGCCGAGGTCGTTTTCGCACATGGCGGGATGATCGACGGCGACGGCGACCATGCCGGCGCGGGCGTAGTGGAGGGCCATGCGGTTCCGCTGGGGATTGCGGTTGAAGAAGGAGACGCCGTCGAGTTCAGGTTCGCCGGCGAGGCTTTCCTTGCTGTTGCTCGAACCGGGAATGCAGAGGACGGCTGGGGCTTTGTTCTTTTTTGAGGCGCTGTGGGGAACGAGCATCAGGATCGGCGTGACGACGCCGTCTTCGGGAAAGAGTTCCCAGCGTTCGAGGCGGTAACCGTCGCGCGGCTGGGAGAAGATCATTCGGGGCTTGGGTTGAGTCGCGGTTTTGGGAAAGTGCATCAGTTCACGGAGTTTGGCGCGGACCTTGGTTTTCCAGCGGGCGAACTGGGCGGGCGCGACGGTTGGGTTGAAGGCGAGTTTGGGCTCGTTGTGTTTGAGCAGGTGGTAGACGGAGGCGAGGGTGTTGGCGTGGCGGCCGTCGGGCCGTTGGCTGGTGAAGGCTTGGAGTCTTTCGAGGGGGCTTTGAGGCATGATTCAGCCTTTCGCGAGATTGGCCAGGAGACCGGCGGCTTCGGGCGCGCCGAGCATGGTCAGGGCGTAGGTTTTGCCGTGGCCTTTCTTGAGATTGCGTTCGGAGATGAGCTGCTGGAAGCGAGCGTGCCAGGCCTTTCTGAGGATTCGCAGGTGTTCAACGTCGCCGGTGAGGCGCACGCTGTTGACCAGGGCCATGACGGTCACGCCGATCTGGCCGAAGGGTTTGGTGGCGGGGCAGGAGGTGTATCGCCAGTCGCTTCGGTGGTCCAGCCAGGTGTCGTTGTTGATGTGCGTGACGGCGCGGCGGATGGCTTCGGGGATTCGGCGGTCGCCGGCCAGGTCGTGGTATCGGGCCAGGCCGTTGACGCGGACGGAGGTGAGGAATCCGGCTTCGCCGACGTGCTTGCGGGTGCGGCAGAAGCAATGGCCCCAGGGCAGTTCGTAGAGCCAACCGCCGCAGTTGGGGTCCTGCTCGGCGAGGGCGCCGTCGGCGAGTTTTCGCAGGGCCCGGAGGTAGCGGCGGTCGGGTCGAAGCTCGTAGGCGGCGGCGAGGGCGGTCATGGGCCAGCCGGTGGTCCGGCCGCTGTGGGCGTGTCCGGCGAAGGCGTACTGGCCGTCATCGACCAGTTTGAGGAGGCTGGCGGCCACGAGTTCGACGGTGTCTCTGAGCCACGGGTCGCCGGTCAGGAAGTGGTGTTGGACCATGCCCTCGGTCCAGAGGTGGCCGAGGTTGTAGGGGTCGAGGCAGAGGTATGGGTTCTTGCTGCGGCCGACGCCGAGCGAGACGAAGAGTCGGCGGATGCGTTGGATCGGATCGAAGCCGCCGACGTGGCCGACGCAATGCTCGTGGACCATGCCCGGTCGGGGTGGAAAGCCCTTGCACGGCCACTGGTGGAAATACTCCTTCAGGTCGTCGTTGAGGCAGTGGACGATATCAACTTCGCTCATGTGGCGAGCAGCGGCGTCGGCGGCGTGGAAGTACTTCGGATCGCCGGTGCGGGCGAACTGGATGAGCATGTGCCTGGGCGTGTCGTACTCGTGGTTGCCCCAGTTGCAGCCGCGTTCGCCCCACCAGTCGCCCCAGTTCATCGCGCCGTAGTCGCGGTTGATTTCGATGCTGCGCCGGTAGAGTTCGAAGATCCGGTCGGCCCATCGGTCGTAGTCGCGCATGGCGGCGCCGACGGGGGCGATCGGTCCCCAGACGCCGGTGGCGATCGCTTCAGCGGGATCGGCGGCGGGCACGAGCGGCGCATTGGCAGCGGCGGCCAGCGTCTGTCCGTCGCCGGCGAGGTCGAGCCACAGATCCCATCGGCGGGCCTGGCCGGTGCGGAGGCGGTAGGATGAACCCTTGAAGAGGTACTGGTGTTTGTACCACGGCTGCATGTGGTCGAACGTGCCGGCGCGGAATCGCGGCAGCAGGCCGATGCTGACCGAATCGCGGTCGAGTTCGATGCTCTTGGGCCATTGCTGCCAGAAGTCTCGGAGGGCGACGGCGGCGGTGTTTCCGGCGTTGTCTTCGAGCCGGGCCCATCCGGCGGCGCGTCGGCCTTTGCCTTTGGTTCCTTCGACGGTGAATTGTTGGTCGTCGATCTGGAAGAGGCGTCTTGGCGGGTCGTTGGGCGTCCATGGACCGGCGCCGTCGATCTTGGCGGTTTTCAGGCCGCTGAGCGGGCGCAGTTCGATCGCCAGTTCGCGGATCGGCTGAATGACGCCGTGGTCCGAATCGATGATGATCATCGGTTCCAGGCGAATGCGCTGTAAACCGGCGAAGACGGAGACGCGCAGGCGGAAGGAGAAGGCGCGTTCGCCATCGGCGTCGCGAAAATCGCCGCGCAGTTGCATGGTTCCGCGGAGGGGGCCGCGGGTCTCGATGGATGCGGCGTCGGTGCGGGCCTGATAGCGCCGGCCTTTGCCGTCGCTCAGGGTCATTCGCACTTCGAATTGCCGGTTGACGGCGAGCAGGACCTGGTCGTCGGTCTCCACGCGGACGCGATCGGTGGCCAGCCGCACCGGCGGTTTGGTCGAGGCGCGGACGGGATCATCGGGTGGAATTGGTTTGGTTGATTTGGACCAGGTCAGGCGGTACGTGGCGGATTTGCCGGCGGGCGGGTCGGCTGAGAAATCCAGGAGCACCCACTTGGCGCTGGCGTCGGGCCATCGGGCCAGGACGGCGGTTTGCAGCGGCACTGGCCGTCCGCGGGCGTCGGTGAGGGTGAAACGGGCGCCGCGAGGGGCGGTTCCTTCGGCGAGTGGCACGCCGCCGGTGACCGGTCGGGGCGACCTGAGGCCGGTCAGGTCGCGGACCGTCAAGGTCGAAGTGTTCATGTCCAGGCTCCATCTGATTTCGCGGCCGAGAGTGGCCGTGAAAGGTTCACAGTCTAGTGCTTTGGTGGGTGAGAGTCAAGACAATTGACGTTTAAATCGGTTAGATCGTGTGATTGGTGCATTGGCGGAAGGGCGGCTCGCCGGCGGTCGCGGCTCTTTATGGGAGTGGGTTGACGTTTGGGGTGGGAAGGGGCCATAATCCCGCGAGGCTGGACGGTGTTGGAGAATTCCCTACGGGATGAGGTGAGGTATGGCTTGGCAGGACAGTGCGGGTTTTTCGAGTGATCGGGTTTGGTCGAACGAGGCGGCTTGCGAGTGGGCGGAGGGGTATCCGATCGGCAACGGGCGGCTTGGCGTGATGGTGCTGGGCGGCGTGCGGTGCGATCGGCATGCGCTGAATCACGACCGGCTGTGGCGGCGGTACTGGCGGTACGGCGATCGGAACACCGGGGCGGATATGGCGGCGTACCGACGGCTCTGCCTGGAGAAGCGGTGGGATGAGGCGTATCGGCTGATGAAGGATCGGATCGCGATCAGCGGCGAGGCGATCTACGTCAATCCGTTCGTGCCGCTGGGCGACTTGTACATCCGTCCGCACCATCGGACGGAGGACCGGGTCGAGGACTATCGGCGGGTGCTGGATCTGGACCGGGCGGTGGTCGAGGTGAGCTATCGGTTGGGGGCGGTGCGGCACGTGCGTGAGAGTTTCGTGTCGTGGCCGGCCGGCGTGGCGGTCACGCGGCTGCGGGCGGACCGTGCGGCGCGGACGGCGGGAACGGTGTGGCTGACGCGGATGGTGGACGGGGAGTGCGAGGTCGTCGCCGATGCCGGGTTGGACGAGTTGGTGCTTCTCGGGCGGTTCGAGGAGGGGTTGAGTTTCGCGGCGGTGGTGCGGTTGGTTCATCGCGGCGGGCGGTTGACCGGCGGCGTGCGTCATTACGAGCAGGCGTTTGTTCCGCGGAAGGAAGAGGAACTGAACGGCTTTAAGTTCGGTTTTCGCCAGGAGAAGTGGGAAGAGGGGGTGACGGGCGTTTCGACGTGCGTTGATGCGGCTGACGAGGTGTTGATTCTGACTGCGATGGCGACGGAGCAAGAAGACGCCGATCCGATCGGGCGGTGCCGCGGGATTCTGGATCGGACGCCGGCGGACTTCGATCTGCTTTTGGATCAGCACGTTCAGGACCATCGCAAGCTGTATCGGCGGGTTTCGCTGTCACTGGGTTCGAATCGCCCAGCCGAGACGCCGACGCCGCGGTTGGTCGATCGGGTTCGCCAGCATGGCGAGATGCCGCCGGTGCTGTTCGAGCAGCTTTTTAACACGTACCGCTACCTGGCGATTGCGTGCGGGCGGCCGGCGGCGCGGCACGAGCCGTACAAGGCGCCGATCAATTTACAGGGCCTCTGGAACGAGGATCCGCGGCCGGCGTGGGATTGCGACTATCATCTCGATCTGAACATCGAGATGTGCTATTGGCCGCTGGGCATGGTGGGGCTGGCGGAGTTTTTTGAGCCGATGGTGGATTGGGCGTGGGCGCTGCTGCCGCAGGCGCAGCGGGCGGCGCGGGATATCTACGGGGTTGACGGGGCGTTCTACAGCGGCACGTGCGACGCGGAGAACGTGGGTAACGTGGACGATCTGGGGATGCTGGCCACCGGCGTCAACGCGTGGCTGGGGCAGATGCTGTGGATGGCGTGGCGGTATCATCACGACGAGGTCCAGCTTCGCCATCGAATCTATCCGATCCTGCGGGAGATAGGACGGTTCTACGAACGGTTCCTCGTTGAGGACGATCAGGGACGATTGGTGCCGGTCCCCAGCGGTTCGCCGGAGATATGCCCGGCCGATCGGGAGTACGTGACGATGCTGTCGGTCCCGTCGACGTTCGATTTGGAGCTGATCCGGGAGTTGTTCGAGAACCTGATAGCGTCGACGGAGGTGTTGGACGTCGATCGGCACAAACGAGAGGCGTGGTCGAAGATACTCGATCGGCTGCCGATGCCGGTGATTAACGAGGAAGGGCGGTTGCTGGAGTGGCTGGAGGACTACGAGGTGACCGATCCGGGCCATCGGCACCGGTCGCACTGCGTGGGCTTCTGTCCGGGCGATCGGATCACGGCGGAGGACACGCCGGAGTACAGCGCGGGCGTTCGCAAGGCGATCGAAAAGCGTCACGC
>JAAYCJ010000132.1 GCA_012729815.1 Phycisphaerae bacterium
CTGCTGCAGCATAATCTCCGAAACCCACACCGCGTACGCATCCCCGCGCCGCCGCCACGGCAACTCCCGCCGGTGACCCGCAAACCACCGCAACAGCAACCGCCGAACCCGCAAAACGTCGGGCGCCCGATCTGATTGGCTGGTCGTCATCTTGCCTGTCCCAATGAGCGAATCGTTCCGAACAAACACCAATTCTAGCGTCAAGACCGCCTCCGCGCCGACGATTTCTCCCGCACCCCGACCGCAGCCCCTGTCCCAATTCGCCCCTTCCACCCGACACGCCCCCTCCAGGTCATTCCCGCGCACGCGGGAATCCAGAATCCCCAGCCTCCCGTCCCGTACGGGCAACCCTTGTGGTTGCCCCGCCCCCAGATCACCAACCCCTACCACCGCCGCATTCGCAAATTCCAAAAATCCGAAATCCGAGATTCCTCCGCGTCTCCGCGCCTCTGCGGGAGAACTCCGGCATCATGAATGGCCCTCCCCAAATCCGAAATCCGAAATCCCAAATTCCAAATCCAGAATCCCCCCTCGACCACAATCCCGACCACGAACCCCTTTCCCATTGATATCCCCGCGACAACCGCTACCATAAAAAACAAACGTGTGGAAGGCGTTGCTTTTCCCGTGTTACCTGCACGCCTTTCACACGTTGTTTTATCGCTGCCGTCGTTGCAGCCGAATCACATCCCTGCCGTCGTCATCGCCTCCTGCGAACCAGCAGCCACCCGAACGCCAGCAGACCCATCGTCATCGGCTCCGGTACCGACGCCAGCGAGTCTATCGTCACGCCCGAAGGAACCCCGCTCGTCCCGTTGGTCACCCGGAACGCCAGCACCCACGAATTCGCAGCGATCGTCTCGCCCTGCGAACCGTCGTACGTGAAACTGTAGCTGTACGTCTGCCACGTCGAGTCGATGGTCGCCTTGGAAATGCTCACCACATCGTGCATCGAACCGTCGTACAGCCCCCAGAACACGTCCAGATCCGCGGTATCGCGGATATCCGTGCCCTGCGAAAACTGACGATACTTGAACGCCACCTGATACGTCTCTCCAGCCGCCAGATCGCACCCGACGTCCTGCCACATGCGTATGTCGCCCGCTCCCGCGTGCAACTGCATGTACGCCATCGACGGCGAGGTGTCTTCCACGTTCGCGTACGAGTCGATGTAGTACCCGCCGCCCGTCGCGTCAGCCCAGCACTGCCATCCGTGCGTCGCCGCCGGCTGATCGCCCATCGGCGAATACAAACTCGAAACGCCGTCATCCGACCCCGTCCAGGCAACGTCGAACGTGGCGTTGGTCAGATAGTCCGATATCTGAACCGCAGCCTCCACGCCGGGCGACAGACACAAACACATCACCGCCAGTACCAGCCACCATCGTTTCATTCGCTTTCTCCTTTCACAACCGGATCAACGACCGTATCCGACGGACCGTCCGCCGGATAACACACGCAGGAACGGTGACGTCAGCGATCGCCGTGTTCCGACTCCCGAGCCCTCTTGCTCTTGTCGCTCTCCTCACGCAAATTCAGAATGTGCGACCGCATCGTCTCTTCCGCCAACTCCGAATCGCCCGTCTCCAGAGCGACGAGAATCTCCGCGTGACCGTGAATCCCCTTGTAGTAGTTGTGCTCGGGATAGGTCCACTGCAGAGAATAGTACGTTCCGATGATCATCGAATTGACCGTGTACAACAGCTCATTCCCGCACTCCTGCCCCAGAAGCTCGTGAAAGTTCCTGTCGTGCATCAGGAACATCCTCACCCGGTTGGCCTCCGCCGCTCTCCGCATCCCGTCCACCTCGTGCCGCACGCACGCCAGCCCCTCCGATGAAATGTGCGCCGCCGCCAGTCCCGCGATTACCGGCTCGATCGCCAGACGAACCGGAATCGTCTCCTCCAGACTCGCCGAAATGAACTCCTCCATCAGCGGGGCGAAAACCCGAACCACCCGCAGCGGATCGAACCGGCCGATATACCACCCAGCCCCGTGCCGCGGCTCCAGAAGTCCGAACGTCTTCAAAATCGTCATCGCCTCATGCAGCGCGTAATTCCCCACCCCCAACTCCCTGCTCAACTCCTTCTCGTTCGGCAGCCGATCCCCCACCGACAACTGACGGCTGTGAATGAACTGAATCAAAGCCGGAATGATCCGCTCCGCCTTGTTGGCCGTCGCCGATACGTTGACGTTGACGTACGCCTTCCCCTCCGACAAATAAGACGGCTCCGCCTGATCGATCAGCGGCGCCCGCCGGTAAAGACCCGACCAGAAACCCGCGCGACCCGCCGACCGCGACTCCGCCTGCGTCCCTCCATCCATCTTTTTCTTCCCTCGCCTCGTCGTCCTGTGACCCCGAATAATCGGCAGTCACCATGTCTCCAAGTCTCCCGGAGTATACAAAAAGACAACTATCCTGTCAACACTATTTATTTCTCCGCCACCGCCTACCCCGCCAAATCTCCGCAAACCCCTCTAACACAACAACCTACAACCCAACCCAGTCCCATCGCCCCATCCCGTACGAGCATCCCTTGTGGTTGCCCCTCCCCCCAACCCCGAGTCCCCAGCCCCCATCCCCGCCCCTTCCCTCTTCTACAATCCCAATCTCCTCCTCCGTCAGCCCATACAACCCATACACCAACCCGTCAATCTCCCCGTCCACCGCCGCAATCTGTCGCTCCACCACCGTCTTCTCATACCCCGTCTTTCGCTTCCCTCGCCATCCCTGCCCGCTCTTCTCGTTGTTCCTGCCTCCCCATCTTGACATACCCGCCCCTCTTGTGTCATTCCCGCGCAGGCGGGAATCCAGAATCCCCAAAAACCTAGCAGCGGTCAACGCCGTATGGAGCACCTCATGGCCCGCCACATGACTTGACACCCGCCTCACAAATGGTATAACACAACCAATCCAGATTCCTGGAGTTGGATCGCCCGCACAAGGTGAGCCTGAAAACCCCTGGCCAACCGGTCCTTTCCCATCCCCGGTAGGGCGGGAGGTTCTGCCGCAAAGCGGCAGGTTCACCCGCCATTCGAATACCACACCGCGCCCCTCGCCCCGCCTCTCATTTTGCACTTTGCATTCTGCCTTCTGCACTTTGCCTTAAGATCCCCAACCCCGAATCCCCAATCCCTTCTTGCAGCCCCCCGGACTCCCGGACCCCCGCTTTCCCCCCTTCGCTCCCTTCGCGACCTTCCGTTCAAACCCTCCGCCCCTCCGTGTGTTCCGCGCACCTCCCGCCCGCCTACGCCGACCGGTTATGTTCCACATACCGGTCCACCAGCGCGCGGATCATCTTCTGATACCGCGTCCCATGCTTCCGCGCCTCCTTCTTGAAAAACTCCACGCTCGACTTCGTCAGCGACAGCGTCACCTTCACCTGCTCATCCTTCAGGA
>JAAYCJ010000133.1 GCA_012729815.1 Phycisphaerae bacterium
AGCGGTTTGCGGATTTCGATGCGGCTGGTGGTTTTGTGGTTCATCGAGCCGGCGGCGAGTGACCAGTCGATGACGATCGGGCCGAGTTCGGAGAGCGGGAGCGGCGGGTCGGCTTGGAGGTGGAATTGGAAGGTTTTGGGTCCGAAGGGGAGGATTTTGGCTTCGACGGTTTGCGGATCGATCTTGAGTTTCGGGTTCGGCTGGATTTGGGCTTTGAACTCGACGGGGAGGGGCAGGGGGGCTTTGACGCGCAGTGTGGCTTTGGCGGAGGAGAGAGCATCAGCGGTGAGAAAGACGGGAGCGGCGACGACCGGCGGGTCGAGCATCATTTTCATCATCACAGCGGCTTGGCCTTCGGTGCGGACGTTTTCATCGAGGATGCCGTCGAGCTTGAGGTTGGAGAAACGCGGGCCGTCGGGCGTCATGGCGACCCAGGCGATCTGGTCGAACTGGCCGGGGTCCTGATCTTTTTTGGGGGCGTATCCGCCGGTGACGCTGAGGATGAAGTACTTGTTGCCGTCGCGTTCGAATTTCATGTAGTTGTGGAAGTGGCCGGCGAAGATGGTGTGCGGTCGGTCGGCGAGGAGCGGCTTGAGTTTCTCCCAGCCGGATTCCTTCCAGTGGAGTTCCTCGATCCAGAGCGGGTTGTGGAAGAAGAGGAAGGTCCAGCGGACGTCGGGGTTGTCGGCGAGGGCCTGTCGGACATACTCGATCTGATCGTCCGAGAGGTAGCCTTCGCGTCCGCGGGCGGGGTTGAGGGCGAGGAAGAGGCAGTTTTTGTAGACGAAGTGGTAGTAGTCGCGGCCGAAGCGTTTTTGCCACTCGTCGGCCATGTTGCCGTCGAAGTAGTCGTGGCCGCCGGCGACGTAGAAGAAGGGGACATCGAGTTTGGCCACGATGGCTTGGAACTCGTCCCATTCGGCGCGGAGTTGATTTGGATCATGGGTTTCGCCCTCGATGAGGTCGCCGACGCAGATGGCGAAGTCGGGGCGAAGGAGGTTGAGCTTGCGGACGGCGTCCTCGAAAACGCCGGCTCGCGGTTTGTAGGATCGGTCGGCCAGGACGGCGAAGTGGAAGGTGTCGGGGTCGTTGGCGAAGTTCAGGTGGGTCCAGGGGTTGGGGCCGTCCGGCTGGGTGGTCGGGATGTTGGTTTGGCCGCGAGCGGCGGTGGCGGTGAGGGTCAGGCAGGCGAGCAAGGTGAGGGTGCGGGCGAGCGTCATCGAGCGTCCTCCAAGCGGTCCAGCGGATAGCGGCATGTATGGAAGGATAGGCGGAAGCGGCGGCGATGTCAAACGTGCCTCCCGCCGAGGCGCAGAGACGCGGAGAAGACCGCGATTGGGGATGCTGACGGTTCCTGAGTGAGCGGGGCGGTCGAGATACTGTGATCGCGTCCAGGAGATGAGTATAATCGCCGCGGCATCGCCTTGGAGATAACGGATAGCGGTCGTTCGGCAGGAGAAGGCAACCGTGATCTGGAGCCAGGAAGAGATCGAGTCGCTTTCGAAGAGGTATGGGATCAGGCCCGAGTGTCGGCTGCACGATGCGGCTGAGGACTATCATTTTCCGGCGAAGCGATTTCTGGCGGATGGGTACGCGCCGCCGGGCGGGTACGTCAAGGACTTTGGCGTGGTGATGGCGGAAGGGCGGCTGCACCTTTTCCATATTGACGGGCGGCCGGGTGAGATCTGCTATGTGACCGGGAATGAGATTTCGTTCGGGCATGCCAGCACGAGCGACTTTTGCCGCTGGATTCGGCACCCGATGCCACTGGCGGTCGGAGAGCGGTCGTGGGAGAGCGAACACGTCTGGGCGCCGTTCGTGTATCAGCGGGCGGGCGTGTACTACATGTTCTACATGGGCAGCGGACGGGGTCAGACGTTCATGTCGTACGCCACCTCGACCGACCTTGAGCGCTGGGCGCGGTGGAAGGAGGGGCCGATCCAATGCGCGGTCGGGCGGGATCCTTTCGTGTTCGATCGGGGCGATCGGGCGGTTCTGTTCTACACCGCGCACAGCGGCGGTGCGCGGATATCGGCTTGTGCGAGTCGGGATATGGTCTGTTGGGAACCGCTGGCGGATCCGCTTTTCATTCCTCACGGCGAAGCGTCCGGGAACATCGAGTCGTGTTCGATGCATCCGCTGGGCGACCGTTACGTTCTGTGGTTCAATGACTATCGCACGGTTTATACCAGCGTGCCTCCCGGCTATGTGAACTCCGATTTCCGCGCCGCCTATGCCGTTTCGGATGATCCGCTTCGGTTCGAGGCGGAGAGCATTCGCGAGTTTCGGTTTGTCGCTGCGGAGGGCGTGGCGCCGGGTCCGGGGCTGGATAAGCCGACGCCGTTGAGTATTGAGTTGATCGCTGGCCGCGGTTTGCTGTGGTTTGTGGCGTATTTTCGCTGGCAGATCGACCGGGACCGTCTGTTTTTCGGGACGATTGACTGGTCGTGCGATCCCGCTGTGATCAAGGAGATCGACGACGAGGAGGAGCTAAGCTGCGTGTTACGGCGGGTCTTGTAGTCAGCAGGAGGCGTCTGGGCGGCCATCTCTTCTGCTTCTTCCACTCCCGTGGACAGGTCTGTTGCTGAACTTCGGGATGGCGGTCGCCGTTGCCCCGGCCGCCCATTAAGATAACGTAGCTCAAGCCTACCGCTGAAGGCTCGAGCTACGTTGAAGGACCTTTTGTCCAACTGACGTTTGGATCGCTGACGGCGTCCTGATGCATTCGATCCCTTTCCGGGGGGACGCCGATTACCGCCGGTGTATATAAATTAACTTAGCTTTTTCGTGTCCGCATCAGTGCGCCGATCAGGCCGCATGCCAGCAGGGCGAAGCAGGTCGGTTCCGGGACATTGGTGACGCCGACGTCGTCGATGAACGCCCAATCGCCGGCCACGAATTCAAGCGTATGGGAGCCGGCGCTCACGGTGATCGGGTCGCTGGTGTACTGGACCATGGGGCCGCTGGCAGGGGCGACCGTCGCCACGCCGCCGAAGGTCAAGGCAACGCCGTCGAGTTTCACCGTCAACGGACCGCCGTATTCCGGCCTGGCGTATCCCTGAACGTCAAAGGTGAACTGGGTGGTGCCGGCCACGAAGTCGGCGATGGCTTGGCTGACCGTTCCGCCGCCGTAGATCGCGGCGCACTGACCGTCGGCGGGGACTCCCCACAACCCAGTGGCGTTGACACCGAGGATGCCCGCTTCCCCGCCGTTGGCTGTGAACGTCCAGCCGGGAACGTCCGGGAGGGCATACATAACGGTCGAGTCGCCAAGGTAAAGGTCGTCGAAGCCGCCGTTCTCCACCGCGGCTGCGCCCACCGCCGGAAGATGGAGAGCCGCCACCAGGGCCAGGGACAACATGCACACCGCTAGACCTCTTGGCCTTTCCATTACCCACTCCTTCCTTCTGGGGGCTCGGGTACATTTTAGCTCCTTGGCGGCCTGAGCCCAGCCGGCCCCGAAGGAGATTGCACGCCGCGACAGAGAAATCCCGATGAGTTCTTTATCTTCATCTTAGGGTATTTGTGGGATCGGACAATGGCGAATCCGGCAAAAAAAGTATATATTCAGGCAAGCTCGTTTGAAGGAGGACACGATGACGACGTTCATGAACGGGCACGGATGGGCCACGCCGGAGCGGCTCGACGGCATTCGCGTGGTATCCGCGTTTGAGCACAACACGCCCCTTCCGCGGGTGTCGCCCGACTACAATCTGCCCACGTGGTCGCTGTTGTACATTTACGGCGGCGATCTGTGGCATTCCCATACGCCCCGCCAGAGAATCTACCTTCAGACCTCGCGCCAGGCGTTGCTGCATCCGCCGCATGTTGACCGCTATGAGCTTCCTATCAACCGGAATCCGCTGCATGCGGCCTATCTGCTGTTCTACGATTCGGAATGCTCGCAACTGAGGAGGCTGCTCCGGAAGCCGTCGGAATGGGTCGTGTTCGATGATGACGGGGAGAACACTCTGGGTTCGCTGATGAAGGAGTGCGCCGCCATCGGCTATGGCCGCGGCGACCTTGGGTTCTGGGACGCCCAGGCGGTTCTGTGCCGCATCGTGGGGGTGCTGCTGTCTTCGCGGCCGACCGGCGGCAACCACTACAAAGTTAACGTATCCGGCAGTCCGGAGGAAGATCTTGACCTCCCTCTTTCGGAGAGGATCGACGCCTATCTTCACACGCAGATCGATCGCATGATCGCGCTGGAGGACATCGCCAGGGAGCTGGGGATCAGCGTTTCGACGCTGACCCATCGGTATCAGAAGGAGACGGGCGTTCCGGTGATGACCGCGTTCGCCCAGAAGAAGGTTGACCGGATCAAGGAACTGCTCAAGAGGGGGTATCCGGTCAAGCTGATCGCCCGTCAGATGTCTTTTTCCGAAAGCTGCGCGCTAAGCATATTCTTCAAGCGGCATGCGGGATTGTCGCCGCGCGAGTTCCTCAACCGGCAAAGAGGGTCGTGACGACGCCGGGCCGATGTGCGTTCGGGGCTGTGCAGAGGTTTTTTCGGGCATGAGAGCGTCGTTTTATGCGGTGACCAGATATCCGATGCTCCAATGGTCCAGATCGGGCAGCGTGAAGCGGGTGTAGCCGTCACCGGCTTGAGTGCCGGTGAGTTGGATCGGTTTGTGCTCGAGTCGGTGCAGCGTGGCGTGTTTTGTGGGGGTTTTCAGGGTCAGGATGATTTCGGCGGCTGTGTCCATGGAGGCGTTGAGGACGGTGGCGTTGATTCCGCCGTCGGGACGCGGCCGGAGCCAGAGGCCCGCGCGGTGGCAGGAGTCGACCCAGCCGGGAAGTTGGTCGTTGGAGAGCCATCGGAAGAGTTTTTTGATCTGGGCGGCTTTGTGGGCGTAGCCCAGGCCGTGCCAAGGGGCGTAGCCGATGACTGCCACGCGTCCGCCGAGGCGGTTTTCGTATACACCGCTGGAACAGGGTGCCAATTCTTCCTGCATCGGATCGACGAGGCGTCCGATTCGCTGCGCCCCTTCGGCTGGTGCGAGCGAATAGGCGGTCGAACCCCAGAACACCTGGATCACATCGCGGCGGTAGAGATTGCCGAAGTCGTTGAGGGGATGTTCGACCTGCATTTCGGCGGCGTCGGCGGTGAACTCGTCCACTTTGACAAAGCCCGTGAACTCAGCGAACCCGCGTTGATTGATCGCCTCGAGCGCCGGGACGTCCAGGTACAGACCGCCGTGGAGCAGGTCGAGGATTTCGTCGTCGGAAAGGGCTGCGACCTCGCGGGCGCCGATGGCGGCGACCGTGGCGTCTTGCCGACGGAACGCGGGCGGCAGGCCGAGGACATGCAGATCGCCGCAGCGCCAGGGGTGGAATCGCGGATGCGATTCGCCATCCCTGGTCATCCATTCGCCGGTCGCATGGTTGTTGCCCAGAAAGTGGTTCCTGCCGATGCCGTTCCAGATTCCCTTGAGCGACAGACGCTGGTTGTTGGCGACGATCAGGTCGATGAATTTTTCATTTCGCTTCAGTTCGCGGGCCATCGGTTCCCAGGCCGACAGCGGGTCGATCTGTACCGGGCCGGCCGGCTTGTCGAAGAGGCTGTAGGCTGCGCCGGTACAGCCGGAGGCGGCGCAGTATAGCTGCGCCTCGAGCGAGGTGTATCGGCGGCTTTTTGCGAGCGTCGCGAAATAGAAGTTCTCGATTTCGCTTTGGATCGCCGTGATCGATTCGGGCATCAGCGCGACACCGGCGGCGATCGAATTGGCTTTGACGATGATCTCATCCGGGCAGTGGTCGGTGTAGTTCAGGCCGCCGGGACGCCACCAGACTTGGACGCGGTCGGGTCCGGAGAGGGCCGCCGCCTGGGCCGCCGGATCGATTTCCCAATAGCTCATGTGGTCCATCTGGCCGAGGATGATTTTCGGATCGACGGCGTGCACCACCCGCTCGATATAGGTGGAGATATCGACCATCACCGAACGGTTGTGCTCCAGCAGCGCCAGCCGGCGCTGACGCAATTCATCGGGTGAGCCCGTTTGCAGGAAGGTTCTCAGTTCCGGCAGACCGCCTTTGAAGTCGAGGTTTCGACGGATTTGTTCCATGCAATAGGGGCAGAAGCAGCCGAGTTCGTTCTGGCCGAAGTTGTTGAGGCGAAGATCGTCGTCGATCCAGATGAAATCCGGGCCGCATTTGGCCAGGAGGGTGTAGATCGGTTTGATGTATTCTTCCCGCCAGGCTGGATTGCTTGGGCAGGACTTCCAGTCGTGTGCATTGCCCCTCGAACTGACCATCTGGGCGGAACTGAACTGGTAGTGCCCTTCGTTATGCGGGTTGTGGCCGATGGTCACCAGGTTGTTGATTCCCACGCGCGGGGCGAACTTGCGAGTTTTTTCGATCCGTTTGCCCAAAGGTTCCCAGTACCGCTCCAGCCACTCGACCGGAAACGGCGTGCCGATCAGTGGCGTGGAGAAGAAGGCGTATTCTTCCACGAACCGGGATCTGGCGGCGAAATCGCGGAAGGCGGCAAAGCCGGGATCGGTGTCCCAGAAGGCGCTGGGAACGCGCAGCGAAAGGGTCGCATGCTTCAATCGGGTCTTCATGAGATGCCCTTGTCGGCTTGGGGTTTGATGTCAGTTACTTGGGCTGGGTAATGCCGGGCCAATCGTCGGTACGGAACGGCACAGCGGGCAGGCCCTCCTTGTTGTACAGATTCGCATTGGCCGGGTTGGTCGCCCAGGCGTAACGGACGGCGACGGGCTCTTTGACAGTAGCGTGTGAGACGACGACAGTTGTTCCGTCGATTTGGGCGTCGGCCCAGATGAACTTTCGGTCGGCGCCGGCGATGGCGAAACCGGCGAGCTTTTCGTCCTGCGCGGAACGTCCCGCGACGAGTCCTCCGCCGACGTGGTCGAAGGTCAGCCGGATCCTGTCGCCCTCGATCGACTGGCCGGCATAGCGCGGCCCCGAATACACCAACGTCTTGCCGTAGGCCACGTGCAGGGCCGCCAGCGCCAGCCGTTTGCCCACGTCCTGCTTGTTCTTCGGGTGAATATCAGCCGCCTCGCCAATATCGGTCGCCGAGGCGATGCCGGTATTGGGAAGCGACAGGCTCATTACCTGGGCCTCGCGCAGCTCAGCCCAGTCGGATTCTCCGGGCTCCGCGACGGGGCCGGCGAAATTCGCCAGCAGGACGGTCAGGAACGGGAAATCGCCCTGGCCCCAGACCTCTCGCCAGCCGGTGATCATGCCCTTTAAGAGCGTTCGATACTGATAGCCCTGCGATGAATTGGATTCGCCCTGATACCAGGCTGCGCCCTTGATGGCGAATGGGGTCAGTGGGGCTATCATCGCGTTGTAGAGGCAGGTGGGTGCGTTCTGGCTGACCGGGCCACCGGCTATCGGCGGGCCCGAAATCTGGGGCAGTTCCAGTTCCACTTTAAACTTCCAGCCGCCGGCCAGCGGAATCGTTTCATCGGCGGCCTGGGCCAGGGCGATCGCGGGGCCGCCGCCTCCACCGACCATACCTCCGCCGCCGAAGTTGTCGAATGCGCGAACAGCGATGACAGCCGTTCCTGATTTGACAAGCTGGCCCGGCACGGTGTACCTGCGGATATGCGCCCAGTGTCCGGGGGTTTCCGAGCCGGTCGAGCCGACCTCCACGCCGTTGAAGTACGTCTGGTCGAAATCGTCGATCGCGCCCAGGACGAGGATCAGGTCCTTGCCGTTCCACGCGGGTGGTATGGTCACTTGGGTGCGGAACCAGACCGCCCCGTCGATCTGCATGCCTTCGGTGGATTCCCAGGTTGCGGGGATCTGCATGGTTTGCCAGTCGGCATCGTCAAAGGCGACCTCCGCGTAGCCCAGAGGCTGGCCCTTGTTGCCCGGGTCGGGCCATCGGCCGGTGGCGCCGAGTTCTTTCATCGCCTCTTCCCACTTGCGGTTGACTTCGGTCCATTCCGCGATCTGGTCGGGAGCGTCTTTGAGGCTCTGATCAAAGGCCTCGAGGATGGGCATGAGGTCCGGGCTGTAGGCGTAGCCTTCGCGCGGAGTCCAGGGTTGCGCGGGCGTGCCGCCCCACGACGAGTTGATCAGTCCGATGGGAACGTTGAGGGTCTTGTGCAGTTCGCGGCCCATGAAATAGCCCGCGGCTGAGAAACCGCCCGCGGTGGAAGGCGAGCAGACCTGCCATTCTCCCAGGACCTGGGTCTGAGGGGTGGGCGCCACCCGTTTGGCGACGTTGAAGAACCGGATATTCGGGTAATTGGCGGCATCGGCTGTCTCGGCTTGGCTGTCCAGGCAACTGGCGACGACCATTTCCATGTTTGACTGACCGGAACAGAGCCAGACGTCGCCGATCATCACGTTGGTCAACGTCCGCGTCTGTGCTCCGGCGATCCGCAGTTGGTGAGGGCCGCCGGCCGGCATCGGAGGCAGGACAGCGCACCACGTGCCATCCGGCGCCACCTGTGCACGAGCTGTCCTTGAGGCCACGCTGACCACGACCGTACCGTCGGGGTCAGCGGTCCCCCAGACCTTAACCGGCATATCCCGCTGCAGCACCATGTTGTCGGTGAACAGCGAATTGACCGCAACGTTACGCGCCGACCCGGCGGAACAGCCGGCGGCAAGAACGCCAGTGACAAGAACAGCCAGGGATAACGCAACTCGACGCATGGTCATGGTAATGTCCTCACAGAGGTAGGAAACGGTATCTTGACGGTGTTTCTCATTTGGCTCCCGCTCACGACCGGCGTGAGCTTCGTCGATCATTCTATTTGGTCTCCAAACTCTTTCAAGGGCGTTTTCGGCTTCAGCCAGCGGCGGCGGGGAGGCAACTTCGGTTGGTCGGTCGATTTGACCACGATCAAGGCTGGTTTTGGGCGTTCCGGTTTGGAAAGTACTCGCTTTGGTTGTAGAATCATTATTGACGATACTGACAAGAAAGGGATTTGCGATGTGGGACTATACGGAGAAAGTGAAGGATCATTTCCGCAATCCGCGGAACGTCGGGGCGATCGAGGACCCGGACGGGGTGGGCGAGGTCGGCTCGATGGCGTGCGGCGACGCGTTGCGGCTGATGTTCAAGCTGGACGGTCAGGGGCGGATCGCGGACGTCAAGTTCCAGACCTTCGGCTGCGCCAGCGCGATCGCGTCGTCGTCGGCTTTGACGGAGATTGTCAAGGGGATGACGGTGGACGAGGCGGCGAAGGTGAGCAATCAGGACATCGCTGAGTACCTGGGCGGGCTGCCGGAGCAGAAGATGCACTGTTCGGTGATGGGGCGCGAGGCCCTTGAGGCGGCGATCGCCAACTACCGGACGGGGCGCAAGGAGGGCAAGCGGGAGCTGGAGGGGCGGGTGGTCTGCGTGTGTTTCGGCGTGACGGAGCCGGAGATCGAGCGGGTGGTTCGCGAGAACCGGCTGGCCACGGTGGAGGAGGTGACGAACTACTGCAAGGCGGGCGGCGGCTGCGGCGGCTGCAAGAATGAAATCCGCAAGATCATCGCGCGGGTCCGGGGCGAGGCGCCTGCGGAGGAAAAGCCCAAAACGGTCAAGCGGAGCATGACCAACCTCCAGCGGATCAAGCTGATCGAGGAGACGATCGAGCGGGAGATCCGGCCGCTGTTGCGCCAGGACGGCGGCGATATCGAATTGATCGACGTGGACGGCGACCGGGTGCTGGTCTCGCTTCGCGGCCAGTGCGCCCAGTGCCGGGTGGCGGAGTTCACGCTCAGCGACCTGGTGGCCACGCGGCTTCGCGAGTTCGTTTCGGACGATCTGGTGGTCGAGGAGGTAAAGGTCTGATGTCGACGCGAAACGTCTATCTGGACAACAACGCGACCACGCGGGTGGCGCCCGAGGTAATCGGGGCGATGCAGCCGTTTCTGGAGGAGTTGTGGGGCAATCCATCGAGCATCCACACCTTCGGCGGCCAAGTGGCGCGGCACGTCGAGCGGGCGCGGGAGCAGGTGGCTTCGCTGCTGAAGGCCGATCCGTCCGAGATCATCTTCACCAGTTGCGGGACCGAGAGCGACAACATGGCGATCCGCGGGGCGGTCGAGGCGTTCGGCGGCCGTCCGGCGATTGTGACCACGCGCGTCGAGCACCCAGCCGTTCTGGGTCCGTGCCGGTACCTGGAGAGCCGCGGCCACAAGCTGGTGGAACTGGGCGTCGACGGCGACGGGCGGCTGGACCTCGATGAGCTGCGGGCGGCGCTGACGGATCAGACGGCGGTCGTCAGCGTGATGTGGGCCAACAACGAGACGGGCGTGGTGTTCCCGATCGACGAGATCGCCGGGATCGTCAAGCACGCCGGCTGCGTGCTGCATACGGATGCGGTTCAGGTGGCGGGCAAGCTGCCGATCGATTTGCGCAAGACGCCGGT
The DNA here is from genome assembly GCA_012729815.1 of Phycisphaerae bacterium. Classification (NCBI taxonomy): domain Bacteria; kingdom Pseudomonadati; phylum Planctomycetota; class Phycisphaerae; species Phycisphaerae bacterium. The sequence goes on from JAAYCJ010000133.1 coordinate 10,347, forward strand.
GGACATGCTGAGCCTTTCGGGCCACAAGCTGCACGCGCCGAAGGGGGTGGGCGTGCTGTACGTCCGGAAGGGCACGCGGGTCAATCCGCTGCTGCTGGGCGGGCATCAGGAGCACGGCAAGCGGGCCGGGACGGAGAACGTGCCGTACATCGTGGGGTTGGGCCGGGCGTGCGAACTGGCGGCGGAGGCGATGGATGAGGAGAACGGCCGGGTGCGGGCGCTTCGTGACCGGTTGGAGGCGGGGTTGCTGGCGTCGTGCCGCGACTGCCGGGTCAACGGGGACCGCGAGCACCGGCTGCCGAACACCACGAACATCAGCTTTGAGTATGTCGAGGGCGAGGCGATCCTGCTGCGGCTGGACGATCTGGGCGTGGCGGCCTCGTCGGGTTCGGCGTGCACCAGCGGCTCGCTGGAGCCGTCGCATGTGATGCGGGCGATGGGTGTGCCGTTTACCGCGGCGCACGGCTCTATCCGCTTTAGCCTCAGCCGCTACAACACCGAAGCGGACGTCGATTGGGTGCTGGAGCATCTGCCGCCGATCATCGAGGATTTGCGGCGGATCTCGCCGTTTGTGCCCAAGGCGGCGGTCAAAGGATAGAGGCGGCTAGAGTTCGTCTTCGTGGTTCTGGTGATCGGAGTGGTCGTCGAGTTCGTCGGCGCGGGCGAAGCAGACGGCGGCTTCTTTCTCACGGCCGAGGGATTCGAGGGTCTCGGCTTTGAGCCGCCAGATTTCCACGTCCTGCGGGTCGGCGCGGAGGATGCGGTCGTAGCAGTCGAGGGCTTCGCGGTAGCGGCACAGGGAGCTGAGAATCTCGCCCTTGTTGGCCCAGGCGTCGAGCTGGCGCGGGTCGAGCCGCAGGGCCTCATCGAGCGACTGGACGGCTTCGTCGAGCTGCCCGAGTTCGGCGCAGATCCAGCCTTTGGTCGCCCAGGCCCAGGCGTGGCGCGGGTCCAGACGGAGGGCCCGTTCGGCGGCGTCGAGGGCCTCGTGGAAGCTGCCCATCTCGCCGAGCGTGCGGGCGCGGGTGGCGTAGGCGTAGGCGCTTTTGGGATCGAGCTTCAGCGCCCGATCGAGCACGTCGAGGGCTTCGTCGTATTGGCCGAGGGCGCCCAGGGCGTAGCCTTTGTTCTGGAGCGAGTAGCTGTCCTGCGGATCGAGCTTCAACGCGCGGTCGCAGGCCTCGACGGCTTCCTCATACCGGCCAAGCTCGCAGAGCGACCAGGAGAGCGTTCCCCAGGTCCAGGCGCTGCCGGGCTCAATTTCCAGGGCGCGATCGAGTGCTTCGACGGCGTCTTCGTATTGTCCCAGTTCGCTGAGGGCGTAGCCGCGGGTCTGCAGGGCGTCGAGATGATTCGCGTCGATCCGCAGGGCCTTCTCGCAGCAGCTCAGGGCCTCTTCGAATCGCCCGGCGTCGCACTGGACGCGGCCTTTGGCCGCCCACGGCCAGGCGCTGTGCGGATCGTATTGCAGCGCCTTGTCGCAGCATTCAAGGGCCTGCTCGAAGTATCCCATGTCGTTGAGGGCTTTGGCCTTGGTTCCCCAGATCCATGCGTCCTGAGGTTTGAGCAAGAGCGCCCGATCGACGTACGCCAGCGCCTCTTCCAGATGGCCCATCTCGGAGAGGGCGTGGCCCTTGGCGAGCAGGGCTTCGGTATCCTGCGGGTTGATCTCGACGGCCTTGTCGCAGCAGCGTGAGGCTTCCTCGAAGCAGTCGAGTTCGCACAGGGTGCGGGCGCGGTTGGTCCAGCTCCAGCCGTCCAGCGGATCGATGGCCAGGGCCCTATCGCAACAGTGGATGGCCTCTTCGTACCGGCCGAGATTGGCCAGCACGTAGGACTTGTTCGACCAGATCGACAGGTCGTCGGGGTCGAGTTCGCCGGCCTTGTCGAGGCAGCTCAGGGCCTCGTCGTCACGCCCGATCTGCCCGAGGGCGTAGCCCTTGTTGGTCCACAGCCACGGGTCGCCGCCGTCGTGTTCGAGGGCGCGGCTGAAGCAATCAACCGCCTCTTCGAACCGTCCGAGTTGGTTGAGGCAGTGACCCTTGTTGCCCAGGGCCTCGACGTGATGGGGTTCGAGGGCGATGATCCGATCGGAGCAGGCGATGCTCTCATCAAGCCGGCCGAGGTCCGCCAGCAGGAACATCCGGTCGGTCAGGCTGCGAAGATCGCGCGGACTGCGCTCCAGAGCACGGTCGAGACAGGCGAGGGCCTGCTCCAACCGGCCGCCTCGTTCGTGCAGGCGGGCCCTGGCGTACCAGAATGCCGCACTGATTTTGCTCATGGGTCTCTTCATGGGTTCAAAGGGGCATCCGCTATCTTATATTACGCCAAACATGTTGGTTTCCACAATACTTCCGGAGCTATTTCTGGCGGGCGGGCACCCAGGCGGTGGTTCGGCCGCCGATGGTCTGGTGGATGATCTTCTCACCGCGATGGGTGCGGGCCTCGGCGTTTTTGCCCCAACGGTGATGGAACAGCCATGTTCTGGGGAAGCGTTCGTTGTCGGCATCGAGCTCGACCGCCTTGCGGATAATTGAGCGGAGCTTTGAAAATATTCGAGAAACTTCTTGTGGGGTGAGGCCGGAGGCGATGCGGGCGGGGGCGATTCGGGCCTGGTAGAGCACTTCATCGGCGATCCAGTTGCCGACCCCCGCGATGAACGACTGGTCGAGCAGGACGGCTTTGATCGTGGCGTTGCGACGGGTCAGCATCGCGGCGAAGCGGCTGGGTGACAGGCGATCGGCGAGGGGATCGAAGCCCAGGCGGCTGATCGGCGGCTCGGCGGGCGGGTCGTGCCGCAGGCGGATGCGGCCGAGGCGGCGTTTGTTGACCATCGTCAAGAACAGGCCGTCATCGGTGAGCAGTTCAGCCTTCCAGAATCGCGGGCGGTCGGCTGGGTCGCGGTAGGTCTCGAAATAGCCGGTCATGCCGAAATGGAAGGTGGGCCAGGGGCGGCGATCGAGTTCGATCCACAGGTGCTTGCCTCGCCGGCCGATGGCCAGGACGGTGCGGTCGGTGAGGGCGGAGGCGAAGCGGGCGGGCGGGATGCCGTCAAAGACGATGCGGTCGTCGTCGACGGCGACGCGGACGATGCGCCGGCCGAGCAGGGCCTTTTCGGCTTGGCGACGGGCAAACTCGACTTCCGGGAGTTCAGGCATAGGGCTTGTGGCGATTCTCGGCGCAGAATGATGCTGACGTACCAGGATTGTATCGGATCGGGGAAAGGATAGGAATGCCCGACCAGAAAGGGCTTGACGTAAACCGGTACAGACAGTATACTGCAATACAGATTGGCTGGAATCTGTATTGATGGGCGGTTCGATGACCAAGGCTGAGCGGGTATATCGGGAATTGCGGCAGCGGGTCGAGACGATGGACCGGGGCATGCGTTTCCCTTCGGTCCGGCAGGTGATTCGCGAGTTGGGGGTCAGCCAGGTCACGGTGGATCGGGCGTTGGATCGGTTGAGCGAGGAGGGTCTGATCGTTCGGCGGCCCAAGCGGGGGATCTTCATCGCCGGCGATGATGAGCCGGGACGAGAGGTTTCGACGCGGCGGATCGGCGTCGCCATTCCCGATTATCCTTCACCGGTGTATGAGAGCTACGCCCGGCATATGATGCGTCAGGTGGACGCAGCGGGGCACATGGTCAGGCTTCTGCGGTATTCCTGGCGGGATCGGGTGCCGCGCGGGTTGACTCTGGAACGGCTGGACGGGCTGGTGCTGGTGCCGACGGGAACGCAATTCCATCCTGAAGATATCTACCGGATCAGCCGCATGGGCGTTCCGGTGGTGCTGATGGAGCGGCTGGTGCCGGGCGTGGTGATGGACTGCGTGGGGCCGGACAACGAGGGGGGCGGGGCGTTGGCGGCTTCGCACCTGATCGAGTTGGGCCATCGGCGGTTGGCGGTGCTGGTCTGCGAGCCGCGCGGAGTGACGCTGGAGGCTCGGGTGGCAGGTTTCCGCCGGCAGGTGGAGGCAAGCGGCTTGGCGTCGCCACGGGTGATTGATGGACACGTCGAGCCGGGCGAGTCGGCGGCGCTGAGGGCGTGCCTGGTGCTCAAGGGGGAGATCGAGCGTGAGGGCGTCACGTTTACCGGGCTGTTCGTGGTCAGCGACGGCAGTGCGATCGGGGCACTCAAGGCTTTGCACGACGGCGGGATCGGCATACCGGATCAGGTGAGCGTGGTCGGGTTCGGCGATATTCCGGAGGCGGCGGTGTACCATCCTTCGCTTACGACGATCCGTGAGGACACGGCGGCGATGGCGCATGCGGCGGTCGAGATCATCGAGCGGCGGCTCGACGGCGACCAGACGCCGGCGATTCAGCGGGTGCTGGCGCCGGATCTGGTGGTGCGCGAGTCGACGGGAGCGGTGAGGGATTGCTGATTTCTGATTGTTGATTGCTGATTTGAGGAAGAAGAAGATGAGCGGTCATACGGTTTCTCCAAATCCGAGATTCGGAATCCCAGATTCGAAATCATTTACATTGATCGAACTGTTGGTCGTGGTGGCGATCATCGCGGTTCTGGTCAGCCTGTTGATGCCGGCGCTGAGCGAGGTGCGGTTTGCCGCGAGGGCGATGACGTGTCTGAACAACTACCGGCAGATCGGGCTGGGCTTCAATCACTACGCCGCGGATCATTACGAGTGCCTTCCGCCGTTTGACCAGGGACCGATCAGCGGCGGCGTGACGCGATCGTGGAGCTACGTGTTGGTAGCGGGGGTTTCGGGCGGCTACGTGATGGTCGAGACGCCGAGCGTGTTGGTTTGCCCGATCTGTCACCCGGTGGTGTCGATGGACCAGAATAACCGGCGGGTGCATGACCGGTCGTACGTGTACAATGACTGGCGGTGGATCAGCGGGGCGGACAATTCCAAGCCGCTCAAGCCCGACGATCTGCGGTATCCGGGCAACACGGTGTTGCTGTCGGAGTGGCCGAGCGCCAACGCGGTCGGGCTTCCCTACCCCAACGGTAACCCCAACCGCGGTGTGTGGTGGAACTCGGGTTGGGCCAACGTGCCTTACGTGCCGCCGGCGGCCCCGACGGCCAGACGCTATCTGGTTCCGGCCCATCACGAGCGGGTGGGTGTGCTGTTCGGCGACGGGCACGCCGAGGCGGTCGGTTTTTGGGAGGGCGACCGGTACCAGTACATTCCGTATGACGGCTGGACGCCGTAAGGGTATTGCGGCTTTGGCGGAGGTTTTCAATGCGGCGAGCGGTATTTGTGTTGTCGGCGATGGTGTTGTTTTGTGGCGTTGCGCCGGCTGAGGAAGTGGTGTTGGAGACGGGCCGGTATCGGCTTGGCCTCCAGGAGAACGGCGGCGGGTTGAAGCTGGTCGATCGGACGAGCGGTCGGACGATCGTCGAGGACGGCAACGTCTGGTTCCGGCTTCACGATCAGGACGGTGTTTGTTGCGAGGTCGGCGAACAGGACGGGCCTCGGGTCCGCGTCGAGCGCGACGCCCATTGGATCGCGTTGGAGTGGTTGACACGGTCCGGACAGGTGACCGTCGAGCTTCGGCTTTCTGATGACGACGGTCTGACGATGCGGATGTCGGTGAACCAGACATCCGATCGGCCGATCGTACGGATCGATTTCCCGCTGGCGGTGGTCGTCGACGAGCAGCGGTATCGCGAGCTGATCGCGGGCGATCACATCGGCGTGGCCATCGACATGGAGCGGTGGTTCGGTCGCGGCGGTTCGTTGGGTGACGGCATTCCGTATCCGACGGCCCACGCCGATCTGCTGGTGGCCCAGGGCAAGGACGGCGGGGGGAGTCTGGCGTTCTTCTGTCCGCACGTCGAGCGGCTGCTCGTGCCGTCGCACATCTGGTTCGGCCACGTCGGCGAGCACCGCGGAGCGTTTCGCCACACGTTTCATACTCACATTCCCGCCGACGTGACGTGGCATTCGCCGTCGATCCGGGTGCTGCCGGTTGCCGATGTGTTCGAGGCGTTGGACCGGTATCGGCGCGAGATCGGCCTGGACCGGGCGCCGGATCTGCGGGCCAAACTCGGCGACGCCTTCGACCGGGCGGCCCGGGCGGTGGTGATGAAGTACGAGTGCGACTGGCACGAGAAGAAGGCGATTCGCGAGTTCACCTCGATGGTGGGCCCGCTGCCCTCGCCGCTGATCATCGAGCCGGTCAGTTGGTGGCCGTCGAAGTTTGATGACCACTATCCGGATTACTTCCCGATCAATGCGGAACTGGGGACGGACGATGATTTCCGCAAAATGATCGACGACGCCCACGCGATGGGGCACGTCGTGATGCCGTTTGTCAGCCCCGGCCACTGGAGCCTTGGGGCTCCGACTACCGAGAAGGTCGGCCCGCAGGTCGCATCGCGCGGGCCGGACGGCGAGCCGTACATCTACGACGGCCGGCCGCACTACGGGGTCAATTACTGGGCCACGCCGTGGCATCCGCTGGTGGTCGAGAAGGCGGAGGAGGTTCTGCGGCGGCTGAAGGAGTTCGGCTGCGACGCCGTGTTCGCGGACATCGTTGGCAACTCGCACAAGGCGTGGGATTTCGCGCCGTCGTGTCCGAACCCGCGGGCGCACTTCGGCGGGATGATCCGGCTTGGCGAGGCGATGGCCCGCGTGTTGCCGATGACCACCGAGGGCGGTGACGACCTTCACTCAGCCAACTTCTGGGGCATGTTCCAGTTCTTCCTGAAGGTCAAGTACAAGTTCACCGGGTACCTTCCGTGGAAGTCGGCGGACGGTTACGACGATCGCTGGAAGACGATGGCGACTGAACAACAGATTCGGCTGTTCCCGTACAACAGCGCCCTGGCTTCGGGCCTGGCGATGGTCTATCCGCACAACCTGGGCCCGCCGATCTTCGAGCCGGAGATGCTGGCCGACAGCGTGGCGATGGGCATGGGCCTGTACATCACCTTCAACGACGTCAAGACCGACAAACGCGACTGGCTGGAGTACCTGCACCACGTGCAGCAGGAAGTGGTCCGGCACTACTTCGGCCGGCGGATGACCGGTTTCGAATACGTGATTGACTACGACCGGGTCAGCCGGACCTCGTGGCCGGGCCTGGACCTCTACGTCAACCACGCCGATCAGCCGGTGAACCTGAGCGTCAACGGCCAAACGCACGAGCTGGGTTCTTACGAGATGCTTCGCGTGCTGAACGGCGAAACGGCGGTTATCCCCAATTTCACTCGCTGGTTGGCCCTGCGAGCCGCGACGGCCACCCAGCCGGGCAGGTAACGGCCTCGCGCGGTTGAGCCGGCAAGACGACCATCACCGCGCCTTGCGGGCCCTCGGCAATACTCTCAGGGCAACTGCCAGACCGCCGCTCCGATATTCGAAACGGGCACCGGCAGCGTGCGCTGACGATCCGCGATCAGATCGATGACGGTCTTCGTCTCCAGCCGTTGCACGGTCAGATCGACGGGCTTGCCGGACATGTTGAGAACGGCGACGACCTTCTTGCCATCCATTGTGCCGCAAAGCCAGTGGACACCCGAAGGTTCCTGCCCATCGGCGAGGGCCAGTTCGACCGCCGGCTGCACACCCGCTTCACTCGTGGCGGCGAGGATTTGCCTCGCCCAATCGCGGCCCTGGCTGTCAATCCGCTTCCAGAGCAGCGTCTCCGCCCGCTTCGGATCGACCGGCGTCCAGCCGGGAGTGCAGAATTCCAGGCTCCGCCCCACGCTGATGACCTTGCCGCCGGCTTTCACGAAATCGCCAAGTCCCTCAACGGTCCGCGGTTCGACCACGCGGGCCTCGGGCAGGATCAGCACCTTCACGTCGCCGAACTCGCGGCGGGCGATCTGGTTCTCCGAGAGGAACCGCACGCGCAGCCCGGTGGCGAAGAAGGCCTCCCACGCCGCCCGCCAGAGTGCGTGGTGTTCGTCGTGGTAGTAGAACGAGGCTGGGCTGTAGATGATCGCGACCCGGCGCGGGGCCTCCTGGATCGCCGCCATCGCCGGGGCTGCCCGCATCAGGTCCAGGCCGCACCGCCCGATCGCGGCCATCGCAGCGGGACGGATCGAAAGGTCCCAGTCGGCCATCGGGCCGCAGTTCGGCTCGTAGCACCAGGCGATGCTGACCGTCTGCCCGTGCATCGCCTGGGCGAAGAGGTCCGCGTAGTAACGCTGCGGCTCGATGGCGTTGAAGTTGCCGTCGGGGATGTGGATGTGGTTTTCGGAATTCACCTGCGGGGCCTTGAGGAACGACGGGAACACGTCGTAGGTGATCCGCACGCCGCCGACGTCGTCAAAGCCGCAATAGTTCGTGAAATCGGCGAACATCTCGGGGTCGCAGCCGTCGCCCACGGGCAGGCCCCATCCCATCATGTAGCCGCCGGTGATCTTGGCGTGCACCTTCACGTTGGGAGCCAGGGTGTGGATGATGTCGGCCAGCCGCCGGTGCCAGTCGGCGAAGTAGAGGTTGTTGCACTGGTTGCGGTCGTAGAGCCACGGCCGGTCCTTTTCAGCGTAGTAGCCGGGGCGGATCTTGTCCTGCGGAGGCAGCGGGACCTCGTAGAAGCTCCGGTACTCGGCGCCGCCGTAGGCCCGGTTCAGGTCGTCGATGCTCTTGTAGCGGTGCTGCAGATAGGCGAACCAATGCCGCATGAAGAACTTGTCATTAGGGATGGCCGTATGATGCGGCTCATTGCTCAGGATGATGCTGTGCAGCGAGGGGATGTCACGGATCGCTGGGAGCAGGGCGTGCATGTAGGCCTCGAACACGCTCCAGACGCCGGGATGGTCGGTGTTCCAGGCTCCGCCGGATTCTGCGGGCATGTAGTGGGGCGAGATCAGCAGCGAGACCGCGACGTTGTGCTCGGCGGCTTGGTTGAGCATCTCGACCACGCCCGCGATGGCGCTTGTGCTGACTTGCAGTGTGCCGTCCGGTTGCGGCTCAACGGTGCGAACCGCCTCGCCGCCGTCGCCGGCCCCGTAACTGCCCGGACCCATCTCCGGTCCGATCACATTGCCGCCGCGGTCGGGCCATTGCGGGATCTCGCGGACGATGGTGAAGAAATTCCCGTAGCCGGTGAAGATGACCGGACGGCGCACGATCCGACCCGTGGCTGGGTCCAGGACGTTGCCGATCTGGGCGTAGCCGTCGATCTCGATCGGGCCGGTCCGGTATCGCAGGGCGGGCGGGAAGGCCTTGGGGTCCTTTTCCAGGACGGCCAGGTCTTCGGCGAGGTCTTTCGCCACCTGGGCCAGTTCCGTCGTCATGATCGTTGCCTGGAGCAATTGGTTCTTTTCGACGCGGTCGTGGATGCGCGGGACGAACGATTCGATCAGCGAGAGCCGGACCAGCGGATAGTCGACCCGCGCCCCGGCGCCGGCCAAAGAGTCGAGCTTCTGCCGCCAACCCGCTGCGTTTGCCTCAATTGGGCCCAGTTCGGCCAGGATCTTGTCCTTCTCCCACGCCTTGATCGGCGGCTGAAGGGTCGGGTCGGTCGAGTGGCCCTGGACCACCACCTGGACGTCGTCGATCCAGATCGCCTCGGCTCTGCCCTCCAGGTTGATCATGATCGGAAGCTGCGTCTCGTCCGGGCCGGTGCGGTACCAGCCCATGAGCGGCTGCCAGTCGTATTTGCCGTGAGGCAGCGGATTACGCCACTGCCAACCAGCGCCGCCGCCGTACCAGCAATTGCCGCCGTGATCCACCGCCCGCACCCACAGCGAGACGATGTACTCGGTCATCGGCTCGCACGGGATGGTCTGGTGGAACGTCCCGTAGACCTGCGGTTCGACCGGCTGGTCGGCCGTGAATTTCACGCAGTACTCGCCCGAATGCGGATGGTCGGTCGAAAGCTCCATCGTCGCGTTCGCCTTGGGCGACGAGGAACCCCACGTCCAGCCGTCAGGCACGCCGTTGGTTTCGCCCTGCTCGAATCCGCCGTTGACGACCAGATCAATTCCCTTCTGGGACGGCGCCTCGGCCCTCGCCAGTGTGGAAAACAGGCAGACAAGGCACAGCAGGAAAGCAGCTTTGGCTGGCATGTGGAGGTCCTTGAAGACGGGATTAGTAGTCATTGAAGATCGTGGCCCAGACGCCCGCTTCATCCGGCAGACCGATCGACCACGCCCCGGCTCCGTACTTGCCGCGGTAGTGGTCGACTTGCCAGGTCCGCACGTGGCCGTCGAGGTAGTTCACGTTGCACGCGATCCGGTGGGGGCCGGGCGAGAGGAGCGCCCCAGCCTGGCCGATGTTGCAGGTGAAGATCGGATCGCCCGCGTTGGCTTCGCTCGTGCGGATGACCGAGCCGTGGATCCAGACCGCTGGGTAGTGCATCCAGTTGGGAGGGCCCGGCAGGTTTGGCTCGGACGGATCGAGCAAACAGGGCGACTTATCGCCGTAGGCGTCGCCGGGAAGGGCGCGGATGCCCCGAAGGGTCGTCCGGTCGTCGCAGGTCAGCAGCCCCGCGCTGATCGGCACCGGTCCGTATCCGGTCGCTCCGTCGGCGTAGCCGCTGACGTCCCACCGCGAGCACTGCTCCGGAGCGTCGTTGTAGGGGCCGACTGGCGACTCGCCGTTGGGTCCGTAGATGCGGAACAGCGGCGTGAAGAAGTCGTTGTACATCCCCGAGTAGATCACCTCGCCTTGCCCGATGCTGCGGAAGTTGCCCGCACAGGCGATCAGCCTCGCCCGCTCCCTGGCTGCGGCCAGAGCCGGAAGCAGGATGGCCACCAGCACGGCGATGATCGCCACGACGACGAGAAGCTCGATCAACGTGAAACAGGCCGTGCGGCCCCGCGGACCGTGTTTCAGAGACTTGTCGCGATCGTTCATGCCGATTGTCCTTCGATCACTTCCACCGGGATGCGGATGTGCACCGGTCCGACGGTGCGGTCGACGGTCAGGCGGTGCAGCAGGGATGCGGCGGTGTATCCGATGCGGCGGCTTGGCAGTTCGACCGTGGTCAGCGGGGGAGCGAGGCACCGTCCCATCGGCGTGTCGGCCCCCTCAGCCGCGACGGCCACGTCGATCCCGATCCGCAGCCCGCGCCGTCGGGCCGCCTCGTAGACCGCCCGGCCGATGTAGTCGTTGAGGCACAGCACGCTGATCGGCGGGCGGCTCTCCGCCAGCAGGCGCTGGGCGGTTGCCAAAGACGTCAGCCAGCACTTCTCGGCGTCCCAGAACGTCGGATCGCTGTCGTCGTCGCCGAACTGGTACGTGTGCGAGTCGACCAGTTCGCCGAACCCCGCCTCGGTCATCGCCTGCCGGTGGGCCGCATAGCGCTCCCGCACGTCCTCGTACTTGGGGGCCGAGCCGATGCAGTACACCGGCCGACGGTGCCTCTCGATCAGGTAGTGCGTGAGCAGTTGCGTTGACCCGGCGTCGTCGGCGGTGACCGTACTGAGGTTCAGTTCGCTGAAGCTCCGCAGGGCCACCAGCGGCATGCCTGTCTCCTGCAGCCGTCGGATCGCCTCACCGTAGTCCCCGCGGGCGTACGGGAAGACGATCGCACCCTCGACGCCCAATTTTGGGAGTTGTTCCAGGGTCCGCAGGGCGTCCTCGTGGCCCTTGGTTGAGCGATGGACGTGCAGGTCGATCCGGTGCGCCTTGGCGTATTCCACCGCCCCCTGCTGGATGTGCGTGTTGTGATAGTTGGTTGATCCCGCCCAAACGACGGCCAACGCCAGCTTGCCGCCGACTGCTTCGAAATCCCCGGGCAAACCGTCGCCATCGGCCTCCGTGGCCAGCGGCACCCAGACCCCCCGCTGCGAACGCTTGACCAGGTACCCCGTCTCGATCAGCATGTCCAAAGCCCGCCGCATGGTGGCCCGCGAGACACCGTAGGCCTCAGCCATCTCATTTTCTGCCGGCAACAAGGCCCCGGCCTGGTAGCGAGACTCCCGGATGTCCTCCAGAAGTCGATCGCTCAGCCGCACCGCTTTGCTGTTATACGTATTACCGAGGTTTCCCATATCCTCCAAAAATGCGCATTATAGTCATAATTGTCAACATTAATGTCATATTCTTCGGGCAAGGAACTAGCGGTGGGACAGCCAACGGTAGAGCTATTGTGTTAACTGATGTGAATTCAGCTACTTATGCTGCGTTGCTGGGCCTGGTCGGGCCGGACCCGGTCAACCAGCGCATCGGGTGGTCGGTGAAGTCTGCTCAGCGTTCATCTGGTACGGCAGTTCGAACTGGTGCTGTTGCGGGTTGGGAACCCTGTCGGTTGTAAGGATCAGTTCTCCGGTCGCTGAGTCGATAGTCCGCACTTCTACGACGTTCTTGTCCGGGGCGAACCGCACCACCCTCAGGCCGCCCGTGCCGTAATCCGAGAGCAGGGCGTGGACGCGGTTGCCGTAATCGGCGGTGCGGGTGTCGTGAAGGGCTTGGGTTCGCGACTGGTCGCCGCAAAAGATCAGGCCGACGTTGGCGTGTTTGCGGAATAGTTTGTCCCACATCTGCTCGGCGCTGTTGCCGTCGCGGTGGCGTTTGTGCCACTTCATCCAGCCCTTGGCGCCGGTGATGAACTCGTCGGGTTTGACGGGTTTGTCGATCGGGCCGAGAACCATGTGCGTGGTGATCAGGGCTTTGCGGTCGGCATGCTTCGTGAGCAGGTCGTCTGCCCATTCGAGCACTCGGTCCGGCGCGTTGCATTCGAGATGCAAAAAGATGAAGTCCATGCCGCCGGCGCTGAAGAGCTGGCAACTGTTGGCGTTGTTGCCGCAGAATCCAGGTTTGTCGCTGGGATAACAACCGGCGTACCAGGGGAATTCGGCGAAACTGTCGGCTGGGAAGTGCTTCTGGAACAGGCTGCTGTCGCCGGTTGCTCTCATGTCGTGGTTGCCGGGGCTGATGCCGAAGGGGACCTTTCCTCGCAGCGTGTCCATGTGGGTTTTGGCGACCTTCCACTGCTGGTCGCTGTCCACGTCGACGATGTCGCCGACGTGGGTGACGAAGACGATCTTCTGGGTTTCAAGGTTCCGGATGATCCAGCGGACGTGGTTTCTGAAGATGACGTTCTTGAGCCGCCGCCGGCCATTTGGGTCCGAGGCGGAGTCGTTTTGTTGGTAGGCTTGGGTGTCCGGGATGACCACGATGCTGAACGTTCCGTCCGGAGCGGGGCCGAGTTGTTCCGCCGCCGCCGCGGTCGCTGGGATGGCTGTCAGGGCGAAGAGGGCGGAGGCGATCCATACGATCGGGCTGTGGCGGTTCATGGGAGAATCCTCGAAAAGCAGCGCCGGTTCTTCCTGTCAGATTCTGAGGATAGGGTCTGATCCCGGCGATGGCAAGGGCTTGCAGCCGAACGCGGAATTGCGTCGGCTTGCGGTCAGCAGGCGGACGGATTGGCGTGGGAAGGCGGCAACGCGGGTTTTTTGGGCGGAACCAGCCGAAGGCGCGTTGGTATAATGATCCTCCACTCCGGTCGGCTGCACGGCGGCGCAGGGCCATGACGGGACCGGACGGGCTATTGGTTTGATGACGGTTGGAGCAGAGGATCACGGATGACGTTGCGGGCGGTGTTGTTGGGACTGCTGGGCGGGGCGGTCTTCTGCGGATTCACCTATTTCAACGACTCGGTGATGCTCCAGACGATGCTGATCGGCAACCACATGCCGGTTTCGGCCTATGGCGGGCTGCTGCTTTTTGTCCTGGCGGCCAATCCGGTGCTGTTCTGGCTTCACCGGCGGCTGGCGCTTTCGGGGCGCGAGCTGGCGGTGGTTCTGGCGTTGACGCTGGTCGCCTGCTGCATTCCGGGGTCGGGTCTGTTGCGGACGTTCACCACGAATTTGATGATGCCGCAGCACTACGCCCGCACGCAGCCGGGCTGGTCGGAGCAGGGGCTGCTGGAGATGTTGCCGGAGGTCATGCTGCCGGAGACGGCGGACGAGAAGGTGATCAATGGATTTGTAAGCGGGATGCGAAAGGGGACGCGGCACATCGGTCTGGACCAGGTGCCGTGGTCGGCTTGGCGGGATTCGCTGGGTTTCTGGCTGATTCTGATTCTGTCGTTGTGGGTGGGGCTGATCGGGCTGGCGTTGGTGGTTCATCGGCAGTGGTCGGACCACGAGCAGTTGCCATACCCGGTGGCCCGGTTCGCCGATTCGCTGCTGCCGGGTCAGGGGGGGATGTGGGGCGAGGTGTTGGGCAGTCGCCTGTTTTGGCTGGGGCTTTGCGCGGTGGCGGCGATTCACCTGTACAACTACGCTGCGTTCTGGTCTCCCGCCCACCTGGTTCCGATCCAGCTTCAGGTCGATATCCGTTCGCTGGCGGACCTGTTTCCGACGTTCAAGCTCGGTCTGGGCGGATTCGGCGGGCCTTATCTGGTCACGCCTCACCTGTATTTCATCGTGATCGGTTTTGCGTATCTGCTGGCGACGGACGTGTCGCTGTCGTTGGGGATCGGGCCGTACCTCTGGCCGTGGGTGTTGGGTTTGACCGCAGCGTCCGGCTATTCGCTGGCGGGCGGAGGGTATCTGTCGCTTCAGGCCGTGACGTTTCTGAATTTCGGCGCGTACGTGGGGCTGTTCCTGGTGCTGATCTACACCGGGCGGCACTACTACAGCCACGTATTCCGCCGGGCGCTGCTGCTGCCTTCGGCGCAGGCGGTCGAGTCGCACTCGGTGTGGGGCGCTCGGGTATTTCTGGCGTGCCTGGCGGCGTTCGTGACCATGCTGGCGGCGGCCGGCCTGGACTGGCCGCTTGCGTTTCTGTATGCGGCGGGCGCGGTGGTCATCTACCTGGTGATGGGCCGGATCATCGCGGAGACGGGGATGTTCTTCATCCAGGCGTATTGCTTTCCGTGCGTGATTCTCTGGGGCGTGTTCGGGGCTGTGGCGCTGGGGCCGCAGGCGCTGCTGATCCTGCTGGTCTTGACGGCGGTGCTGCTGGCCGATCCGCGGGAGACGCTGATGCCGTTTGCGATCAACTCGCTCAAGATCGTGGACCTTCGGCGGGTCAGCGTGGGTCGGACGGCCGGTTTGGCCGTCGTGGCGCTGGTGGTCGGGTTGGCGATCGCGGTTCCCACGACGCTGTACTTTCAGTATGACCGCGGGGCCAACATGGCCGACGCATGGGCAACCCGCGCGGACCAACTGCCCGGCATGCCGTACAAGGAAGTGCTCAACGTCAAGCATCGTTTGGCCGCTCAGGGCGTTCTCGAACGATCGGAAGCGGTTTCGGGCTGGTCGCGATTTGCGGAGATGGCGCCCGGCTGGCGGTACGTAGCCGTATTCGGCGTCGGGATGGCCCTGGTGCTGGTGATGACGGCCGGTCGGCTGCGGGTTGCCCGCTGGCCGCTGCACCCGGTGATGTTTCTGGTGTGGAACAGCTATGGCGCGTGCAACTTCGCGTTTTCGTTTTTGGTCGGATGGTTCATCAAGAGCGCGATCACCCGGTACGGCGGAGCGGCGGTCTACCAGAAGGTCAAGCCGCTGATGTTCGGGCTGATCGCCGGTGAACTGCTGGGCGGGTTCGTGCCGGTGATCATCGGGGCGATCTGCTACCTGGTGACGGGCGAACCGCCGAGGCGGTTTTTTGTCCTGCCGCTATAGGCGGTGTAAAACGGTGGTCGCGAGGCAAGACGGTAGTGTATGATGATACCGGTGACGGCAGGCATACGATTGGTTGGACACTGGCATCCAGGACGGCCTTCACGCAGACTGATGGCCGACGATCGGGCGGTGTGAATGACGTTATGGACATGGCGGCATATTCGGATTGAGCTTCCCGACGACTGGGAGATGCTCCAGTTTTCGCGGAAGACGGACGTGGGCCGGTGCGGCTTCGCCGACCGGTATCAGTTTCGGTTGGAGCTGAGCTGGCGCAAGGTGATCGGTCCGCCGGACTACAACCGGATGCTCTCGGATTACCAAGCCAAGCTGGAGCGCGAGCGGGGGATGGAGAACAGCCGGCGAATCGCCACTGCCGGCTGGCAGGGGCTCGAGGGACGGATCGGGTCGCAGATGACAAGCCGGTTTGGATGGTACGCACCGACCGAGTCGCTGCTGCTCGAGGCGGTCTTTGTCTGGCCGCAGGACCGCGACAAGGGACTGGAACGGTTGGTGCTCGCCAGCATCGGCGAAGAGCCGGTCCGATCAGACGGTCTACGGCCGTGGCGGGCGTTTGGGATGAACGTGCTGGCTTCGGACGATCTGAGCCTTCAGGATTGCCAGGTCGAACCGGGTCTGGCGAAGCTGGTCTTCGGCCGGCCGAATTCCGAGAAGTTCCGCGAGACCTTCGAGCGTATCGGCATGGTCTCGCACTGGCTGAATGGGACGGTGCGCGAGTGGCTGCTGGGCCGGCTTGAAGTCGAGGCGCGCGAGCCGCAGGCTGCTACGGACCGGATTGCCGATCACCAGATTGAAACGGTATTGGTGGATTCGACGAACCGTCGAGGCGGTCGAAGCTGGTTCGGCAGGGGGGGCTGCTACCGGACGGCGGCGTGGATTTGTCCGACCGACGGCCGTCTCTACCGGATTTCCGAGCGGCGGCCGACCGCCAGAACCTCCGACAATCTTCCCCTGGCCGGCGGCCGGCTCTGTTGCTGCAAAAGCTTGAGCGAGACTTATGGCTAAAAGAAAAGTAACGGCACAGGAACCGGACCAGTCGTGGCAAAAGATGCTGCTGGCCCGGCCGGTGCGGAACGCAGCGGCCAAGGTGTCGGCCTGCAGCGACGGCTGCCTGCGGATCGCGATTCCCAACCTTCGGCCGTGGTATCTGTTTCCGCCGATTTCCTGGATGGTCCGGCCCGCGGCGAGCAAGTCCCTGGTGCTCGAAGGGCTGGGGGCGGAAGTATGGGATTTGTGCGACGGCCGTCGGACGGTTGAGGAGGTGACCGATTGCTTCGCCGCCCGCCATAGCCTGTCTTTTCACGAATCCCGCGTTTCGATCACCGGATATTTGCGTCTTTTGGTGCAGCGCGGTGCGTTGGCGATGGTAGAAGAGGCTTGATGCGGTCAGCGACCGCTGCGGCGGTGAAGTCTGAGCAGTTGCAGTGATGTTTCGGTCCGGCCCCGTCAGAGGCAGCATGGCGGGCATTTAACCGGTTGCTCTCGAAGGAGTTGCGAGGTATGCTGGAGGGCCTGTCCGACCGTCGGACGAGGTGGATGGGCGACGCCGCAGGAGCGAAGGCCCCTGGTGCTCGGATAGGACACGCGACACCGACAGGAACCAGAACTTAATGAAGGTCATCGACATTCAGCAGCAGCCGACGATGGGGTTTTCTCGAACCCTTTCGATCACCATCATCGGGATTCGCTATCGGCTGTTTCGCTCGCTGGTGACGGTGGTGGTCATTGCGGTGGCGGTGGCCTTTCTGATGAATATCGTAGGGGAGAGTCTGATCCGTAAATCGGTGCTGGAGAACAGCGCCGATCGCCTGCGCGAACTGCGGCACGCGGCGGTCTGGGCTGCGCGGCTTTCGGTGCCGGGCACAGCCGAGGACATCATTTTGAATCTGGGCAAGGCCGAGCCGGATTCTCCACTCTACCAGGAATCGCAGGTCCTGGCCGGATTCGACCCCGGCGAGATGCAGGCAGTTCACGAGCAGGTTTGCCGGGCGGCGGAGTACCTGACGTTCTTCGGCGAGCTGGACTACGGCCGGAGACGCCGGATGGTCGCCGGCGCCGAGGGTTCGGATATCTTCAGAAGCCTCCGTGAGACCGGTCGGATGGAGCGGTTCGAGGACGCCCTGGCCGGCATGAAGTCGGTGCGGTTTCCGGGAACGATTGAGCAGTTCAGGGATTTCGTGGGTCAGTGGCCGGAGATCGAAGGCCGCGTTCAGCGGATTCGGGAGGGTCGTCGGCAGGCCATCCGGCAGGTGCGGGAGGTTCTGGATGGGCGTCCGGTGGTGGACGCGCTGACCGACGCGACGGGTCAGTTCGGCCAGGCGGTCCGGGCGGCGGGTTTTCGACTCGGTGAGGATGAGGCCGGCGCGGTGGCCCGCGAGGCGCGGCGGATGGTGGACGTTCGCATTCTCGAGGACAGCGTGAACAAACCGGCGATACGCAAGGCGCTGTCATCCCGGCTGGACGTGCTGCCGGCGGACGTGACGGTTCAGACGCTTTGGGATTTCGTGGGCAGCCGCGAGAACGCCGAGTGGTACCTGGCGAAGATGCGGGAGGGTGAACTGGACACGGCGGGCCTGACCGTCGAGCGGACAGTGGAACTGGCGGGCGTGGACGCTGAGTTCGCGAGCCTGGTGCGGGCTGAGCATCTGGGCGGCGACCTGAGCGGCGGATTTCTGGGCGTCGGCGAACGGATGACCTGGCTGATGCTGGTCTCGATGCTGGTCTGCGTGGTCGGCATCGCCAACGCCATGCTGATGTCGGTGACGGAACGGTTTCGGGAAATCGCGACGCTCAAGTGCCTCGGGGCGCTGGACGGTTCGATCATGCTGATGTTCGTGCTCGAGGCGGCCCTGTTGGGCGTGGTGGGCGGCGTGATGGGAGCGGTCGGCGGCGTGCTGATCGCTTTGGGCCGGATGATCGGCTCGTTCGGATCATTGATGTTCGGCGCGACTCCGGCGGGCGACCTGACGGCGGCGGCGATTGCAGCCACGGTGGTGGGCGTGGTGCTGGCGGCGGTCGCGGCGGTCTATCCTTCGTTCAAGGCGGCGCGGCTTGCGCCGATGGAGGCGATGCGCATCGAGTAGCGAAACGGATCCGGGGCCTCGGAGGGCTTCGGTCACCAAACCCAAGTGCGGTTGACGATGGCGAAGAAAAACAAAGCAACCAGGACATCGAGCGAAAAGGGCGGAACGGCGCAGGTCGCGACTGTGGCCCAGACCCAGCCGCAACCGGCGGCCAGGTCCGGCGGCGATGAGCGGCGGGTCATCATCCGGGCGATCGCGTTAAAGAAGTCCTATATGCAGAAGGAGGTCGAGACGCAGGCCCTGCGAGGGGTCAACGTCGAGATCTACACCGGCGAGTTCATCTCGGTGATGGGGCCGTCGGGTTCAGGCAAGAGCACGTTTTTCAACATGATCGGGGCTCTGGACAGCCCGACCAGCGGGCGGGTGTTCATCGACGAGGTGGACGTGGCGCAGTTGACGGCGGTGGAGCTGGCGTTTCTGCGCTGCCGCAAGATCGGCTACATCTTTCAGAGCTACAACCTGATTCAGTACATGACGGCGTTGGAGAATGTGACCACGCCGATGGCGTTCGCCGGAGTCGGTCCGGACGAGGCGCGGGTTCGCGGCATGTCGCTGCTGGAGATCGTGGGCCTCAAGGAGCGGTGGTTCCATCGCCCGATCGAGATGTCCGGCGGCCAGCAGCAGCGGGTGGCGATCGCCCGGTCGATGGCCAACAACCCGAGCATTCTGCTGTGCGACGAGCCGACGGCCAACCTGGACCTGCACACCGGGCGGGAGATTCTCACCATTCTTCAGCGGCTGAACCGCGAGCGGGGCGTGACCATCATTTGCGCGACCCATGACCACCGGATGCTGGACATCTGCGACCGGCTGATGTGGATTCGCGACGGGCAGATCGAGCGGATCGCCCGGCGCGACGAGGTCCACATCGAGGTCGGAGCGATCGACGACGAAGAGCACTAGAGACCATGCGGAAAACGACCAACACGAATGGGACCCTCTCGCGGAGCGCGGCGATTGCCGTTGCGATCGCGCTGTCTGTGATTCCGGTGGCGCGGGGGCGCGCGGATGTGGCGCAGTTTCAGAAGGATTGCGCCGAGCTGACCGCCTCGCCCCATCGGCTGACCGGAACCAAGGAGTACCGTCAGGCGGCGGAATACGTTCGTGGGCGGCTTGAGGGGATCGGGGCCGACGCGGTGGTGGTCCAGGAATTTCCCGCGGCCCAGACGCGAACCAACCGCTGCGAGATTCAGATCGCCGGCGGCGAGGACGGCGGGACGCGGCGGCTGGAGCTGTTCGCGATCCGCCCGAACGGGATCGTGCCGCCGGTGACTCCGGAGGGCGGGATCACGGGGCCGATCCTCCACGCCGGGACCGGGCGGCCCGAGCACTACGGAACCCGCAGCCCGCGCGGGTGCATCGTCGTGCTCGACTACAACAGCGGCCGGGAGTGGCTGCGGGCGTTTCGGTTGGGGGCCAAGGCGGTGATCTTCGTCCGCGAGGGCGACCTGCGGGCCTCGGAGTCGCACGTGCTGTCCGCCGACACCAACCTGCTGCGGTTCTACTATAACGGTTCGCGGCAGGACTTGCCCGAAGGGGCCAAGGCCACCATCCACAGCGAGGTGGTCTGGGAGCGGGTGGCCGGGCGCAATGTGTTCGGATTTTTCCGCGGGACCGACCCGCGGTTCGCGATGGGGGCTGATGAGGTGCTGGTGGCGGCGGCCAACCTGGACAGTTTTGGCGAGGCGCCGCAGATCAGTCCCGGCGCCCGCGGCGCGGCCAACTGCGCCGGGTTGCTCGCGTTCGCCGAGCACATCAAGACCAACCGCCCGAGGCGGCACGTGCTGGTCGCGTTTCTGGACGCCCAGGCCCGCGGGCACATGGGAAGCTGCGCGTTCTACCGGGCCTTGGACAAACGGCATGCGAAGGTGACCACCGAAGCCCGCCAAGGCTATCTGGATCGTGAGCGGAGTTTTCTGACCGCGATCGAAAAGGTGCTTGCCCAGGCCGAGCCCCTCCAGGCCGTTGCCCCGTCCGCGGTGCGTGGAGAACTGACCGAGCGGCTCGAGCGGAAGGCTGAGGAACACGCCTATGACCTGACCGACCGGCTGGCCGGGCTTCGCGAGCAGCGGCAGGCGCTTGAGAATGACTCGCCGAAGTACCAGGAAATCCAGGCCCGGATCGACGAGGCGGAGCAGCGCAAGGACGAGTGGAACGACGTGCGCCGGGCTCTTCTGGATACCAAGGCGCCGGTGGCTCAGAACCTTCGCGATGAATTCGACCAGGTCTTCGACGAGGTCCGCGAGGACATCCGCATTCGGATGGTCCAACTCGACTTCGACGAGGGGGGTCTTGACGCCGACGTCCGGCTCAATGAGTTGATCGGCGACGACTGGATCTGCCTGCACACCTCGTTCCTGTTCGGCGACGCGACGGCCCGCTGGGGATTGCTGATCGGAGGCGACTCGTACTTCCATTCGGACAAGGATAACCCGGGCCTTTACAGCAGCGTTCAGCGGGACTTCCTGGCGGCCTGCGACGGCCTCAAGGCGGGCGGACGTGAGATTGGAAGTTTCGAGCGGGCCTCGGCCGACGGGATGCTGAGCGCTCCGCGGCTGCTGTTGACCGCGCCCTTTCTGATCCACAGCGGGGAGATCGCCGGGCGGATGGGCATCTACAACCTGGCCCTGGGTACGGTCCAGGAGGACCTGTCGCGCGAGGGCACTCCGGACGACACGCTGGACCGGCTTGACCTGGCGCGGATGGCGAGCCAGATCGGGGAGGCTTCGGAACTGCTGGGGGCGGTGGCCAGCGAGGAGGGGCTCTCGCAGCACAGATCGGTGGCGCAGGAACGGGGATACATCTGGCCGCAATTCAGCGGCAACCGCGCCGAAGGGGCGATGGCAATGGGCAAGCCTCCGGGCAGCTCGATGCCGACCAAGCCGATGACCGGGGCGGTGGTCAAGCTGCCGCCTCAGCCGGGCGCCCGCTACATGTACCAACCCTGCAAATCGTACGGTTTTGACAACTTTCAGGTGATGCTGACCGACCAGAACGGCTGCTACGCCTTCGGTCCGATCATCGACCTGGCGCTGCTACCCAGCGGTATGGCCCTCATGTTCGATTCGCGCGGGCTTCCCACGTACGCCAGCACACAGGAGTCGGCCATCGAGGCTCAGACGCGGCTGGAAATGTTCCCCTGCCGGTGGGGCCGGGTGCTGTTGCCGCCGCTGCTGGAGATCCTGGAGGCCAAGCCGCTGGACGGCATGGGTAACAGCCTGCTCGATCCGTCCAAGTCCTTTTTCGCCACCTCCGACGGCGTGGTGTTCTGGTACTGCGAGGACAAGGTCAGATCGGTCAAGGTGTTCGGCGAGCGGTCGCAGGCCCTGTTCGTCAACGGTCCCGAGTCGCTGGAGGGGAACTACCGGGACCTGATCAAGGACGATCAGTACCTTGGCGACGGACTGCCCACCGACGACCCGTGGATGACGGTGGACGCGAGCCGGCGGTTTAGTTCGGACCTCTGGCGGCTCAACGAGGCGCGTCTGGCGGTGCTGCGGTCGCGGGACATCATGAACAGTTCGATCGAGGAGTTGCACGGCCGCTCGGAAGACCTGATGACGGCGGCCGAGGGGACCGAGCCGATCGAGGTCGGCGAGGCCCTGGCCGCCTCGTGCGGCATGGCTGAGCTGCCGGTTTACGTCGATACGCGCAAGACGCTGGACGACCTGGTGCGGGCGGTGCTGGTGCTGCTGGCCCTGTCGGTGCCGTTCGCGTTCGCGTTGGAGCGGCTGCTGATCGGCTCGACCAACGTTTACCGGCAGATCCTGTGGTTCGTCTTCATCTTCACCTTGACGTTCCTGGTGCTGTTCTTCACGCACCCGGCGTTCGCGGTGTCCAAGACCCCGATCATCATCTTCCTGGGTTTCGCGGTGGTGGTGCTTTCGTCGCTGGTGATCTTCATCATCATGCGCAAGTTCGAGGTGGAGCTGAAGGTGCTTCAGGGTTTGACCTCGACGGTGCACGCGGCCGACGTTTCGCGGTTCGGCACGATCATGGCGGCGATGGCGATGGGCATTTCGACCATGCGTCGGCGTCCGCTGCGGACGGCGCTGACCGCGGTGACGATTATCCTGCTGACCTTCACGATCCTGTGCTTTGCCTCGTTCGGAACGGAGAAGGGGATCATCACGCTGTTCGTGATGCCCACGCCGGGCTATTCGGGCGCGTTCATGCACCACGTGAACTGGCGCGAGATGAACCCGGAGGTCCAGGACGTGCTGATGGGGCGGTGGGGCAAGAGCGCCACCGTGTGTCGGCGCTATTGGCTTTCTCCGGAGGCTGAGAACCAGGTGACCGGGCCGCTGGTCTCGCGCGAGGACGGGACCGAGGTGGTGGCGTTGCGGGGCGTGTTGGGGCTTGACGATCGCGAGTTGGCGCACCGCGAGGATTTGACCGAGCTGCTGGGCGTCCAGGAGATGGGCGAGCGGGTCTGGATGACGCAGGCGGTGGCCGAGCGGCTGAAGGTCGCGCCGGGCGATCACGTTCTGATCGGCGGACAGCGGCTGGAGGTGGGCAAGCTGCTGGACCCGGTCAAGGTGTCGATCACCCGCGACATGGACGACAGCGATATTCTGCCCGTCGACCTGGTGGAGCTCAAGAGCACCACCACGGAGGATATGGACGAGATGGTCAAGGAAGACCCGCTGATCATCCAGTACCGCCAGAACTGGTCCACGCTGCCGATCGACTCAGTGGTGATTACGGGGAACGCAGCGGCGATGCGGATGGGGGCGTCGCTGCGGGCGATTTCGCTGTACACCGCGAACCCGAAGGCGGCGATCGAGGCGGCTGAGGACCTGGCGCGGATCATGCCGATCCCGGTCAGCGCCACCCGGCAGGACGGGGTCTATCGGCACCTGCTGGGTCCGGTGGTCGAGGCGAGCGGGGCCAAGGACCTGCTGTTCCCGATCCTGCTGGGCGGTCTGGTGATCTTCGGGACGATGCTGGGATCGGTCGCCGACCGCGAGAAGGAAATCTACACTTTCAGCGCCCTGGGTCTGGCGCCGCCGCACGTGGCGGGCCTGTTCTTTGCCGAGGCGATGGTCTATTCGGTGATCGGCGGGCTTGGCGGGTACATGCTGGCCCAGGGGTCGCTCAAGATTCTCTCGGTGCTGGCCGGCTATGGTCTGGTCCGCGTGCCGGAGATGAACTACTCGTCGACCAACGCGGTGGTGACCATCCTGATCGTAATGTGCACGGTGCTGATCTCGGCGATCTACCCGGCGATCAAGGCGTCTCGCAGCGCCAACCCGGGCATCCTGCGTTCGTGGCGGCTGCCGAGCCCGGACGGCGACGTCTTTGACATTGTGTTTCCGTTCACCGTGTCGGAATACGACATTACCGGCGTGGTCAGCTTCCTCAAAGAACACTTCGACAACTACAGCGACACCGGGCTGGGCGTATTCATGGCGCGGGGCACCGCACTGGTGCGCCGCAACGGCAGCCTGGGTTTGAGCAGCGAGGTGGCGCTGGCTCCGTTCGACCTGGGAGTCACCCAGCGGTTCGAGCTGTCCAGTGCGCCCAGCGAGATTCAGGGGATCGACGAGGTCAAGATCCGGCTCGTCCGCAAGTCGGGCCAGCCGAAGGACTGGCGGCGGCTCAACAAGGTGCTGCTCGACGACCTGCGCAAGCAGTTCCTGATCTGGCGGTCGCTGCCTCACGAGACGATGGAGATGTACCGCCACCGGGTGCTGGCGGAGTTGGGAACAAGCGGCGGCGCGGCGAGGAGTTGACGGCGCGATTGCAGTGAGGCCTTCAGGCAATGGCAAAGGAACGCATCGATAGGGAACTGGAAGAGTTTCGCGGGGTCATGCAGGCCCCGTCCACCTTCGAGGACGGCTTTAACTGGTCGTCGTTCCTCGGCGCGTTGTTCATCGGGTTCCTGATGGTGCCCGGTGCGATGTACATGGCCCTGCTGGCCGGGCAGGGGATCGGGCCGGCCGCCCAGTGGGTGACGGTGATCCTGTTCATCGAGGTCGCGCGTCGGGCCCACCGGCAGCTCAAAGGGGCTGAGGTGTTCGTGCTGTTCTTCATGGCCGGGGCGATGATGCTCAGCGTGGGCATGGGCGGCCAGATTCAGGGTCTCTTGTGGAATCAGTTCTACGTTCGCAGCGACTCGGCGATCAACATGGGCATCGCTGAATTGCTGCCCACCTGGTTCGCTCCCGCAGCGGATTCGCCGTCATACGCGTCGCGGACGTTTTTCCACTGGGACTGGCTGCCCGCGATCGGATTGTTGATTTTCGGGGCGTTTTTCGGGCAGCTTAACAACATGGTGCTGGGTTACGGGTTGTTCCGGCTGACCAGCGACATTGAAAAGCTGCCGTTCCCGATGGCCCCGATCGGGGCCCAGGGCATTCTGGCCCTGGCTGAGGACATTGACGAGAAGGCTGAGAAGGGATCCGAGGGCAACTGGCGATGGCGGGTGTTCGCGATCGGTGGGGCGTTGGGGTTGGCGTTCGGCGCGGTCTACCTGCTGCTTCCGACGCTGACCGGCGCGCTGACCGGCGAGCCGATCATGATCTTCCCGATCCCGTGGAGCGATTTTACGACCAAGACGGCCGACTGGCTGCCCGCGGTGGCGACCGGCATGAGCTGGGACTTCGGCCAGCTCATCACCGGCATGGTGCTGCCGTTCTTCGGGATGCTCGGCAGCTTCATCGCCCTGGTGGCGACGTTCGTGGTCAACCCGATCCTGCACCACCCGGACATCCGGATTCTCCACTCGTGGACGCGGGACCAAGGGACGATCGAGACGCTGTTCGTCAACAACGTGGACTTCTACTTCAGCTTCGGGATCGGCATTTCCATCGCGATCGCGGGGGCCGGTTTCTGGGAAGTCTACAAAGGGATCAAGCGACGCCGTCGCGAGGCCCGGGAACAGGGCGTCTCGGTCCGACAAGCCTCCGCCGTGCCGAAGGGCCGCGGCGACATCAAGGGGTGGCTGATCGTCGCGTCATACATCATCGTGACCATGGCGTACATCATCGTCTCGGGCTTCCTGATCGACTGGCATCCGTGGGTGATGGTGGTGCTGTTCTTCCTCGGTTTCGTCTACACGCCGCTGATCAGCTACGTGACCGCCCGTCTTGAGGGCATGGTCGGGCAGGTGGTCGAAATTCCGATGATCCGCGAGGCCAGCCTGATTCTCAGCGGGTACCAGGGCGTGGCGGTATGGTTCATACCGATTCCGATGGCCAACTACGGGTCGATGACGGTCTTCTACCGCCAGTGCGAGTTGACCGGGACCAAGTTCACCAGCATCTGGAAGGCCCAGATCATCCTCTACCCGATCATCCTGCTGACCTCGATCTTCTTCGCCAACTTCATCTGGGGTCTGGCTGAGGTGCCTTCGGCGGTGTATCCCTTCGCCCAGGAATGGTGGGAACTCGACGCCGCCAATCGCAGCATCATGTACTCCTCGACGCTGGGCGATTTCTCGATCTTCGAGGAGGCGTTCAAGGGTTGGTACGTGGCGGCCGGGGCGGGATTTGGCTTGAGTCTCTTCGCCGTGATGACGTTCTTCGGAACGCCGGTGTTCTTCATCTACGGCTTTATCCGCGGCCTGGGCCAGGCGATGCCGCACGCCATCATTCCGCAGTTCATCGGGGCGTTGATCGGACGCTACTATTTCCAGCGGAAGCTGGGACTCAAGTGGCGGCAGTACATCCCGGTGGTGGCGGCGGGTTTCTTCTGCGGGCAGGGGCTGATCACCACCGTCGGCGTGGGCATCACGTTCCTCAGCAAGGCCGTCATTCAAATGCCGTTCTAGACGGATAGCGTAATGAGCGACGAAAATCTGATCGAAATCCGGAACCTGAACAAGACCTTCAACCTCGGCAAGATCGTGGTCCGAGCCCTGAAGGACGTGAGCCTCGACATCTTTCGCGGCGAGTACCTCTCGATCATGGGGCCTTCCGGTTCCGGCAAGAGCACGCTGTTCAACATGATCGGGGCCCTGGATCGTCCCAGCAGCGGACAGGTTACGGTGGCTGGGGTGGACCTGACCAAGCTCACCAGCCGGCAACTGGCTTACTTCCGCGGCAACCACATCGGCTACATCTTCCAGACGTTCAACCTGATCCCCGCCTATAACGCCATCGACAACGTGGCGCTGCCCATGATCTTCAGCGGCAGGAGTTATGACGAGGCGGTCGAGCGGGCCAAGGAGGTCCTGGCCCAGGTGGGCCTCGGCCATCGCGTCACCCACCGGCCGGACGAGCTGTCGGGCGGCCAGCAGCAGCGGGTGGCCATCGCCCGGGCCCTGGCCAATCAGCCGGCCATCATCCTCGCCGACGAGCCCACCGGCAACCTCGACCTGCACACCGGCGAGGAGATCATCGGCCTGCTCAAGCAGCTCAGCCGCGAGACCGGCGTGACCGTCATCACCGCCACGCACGACCATAAGATGCTCGACATCTCCGATCGCATCCTCTGGATCAAGGACGGAGCGATCGACCGCCTCGAACGCCGCGAAGATGTCAACATCCGCCTCGGCACGGTGAAATGACGCCCGCGTAGCCGGCTCAGCCTGTCCGGCGCAGAGAGAAGCCGGACCGGCCCAACGACGGCGGACCGGTCCGGCGTTACGCTCGGCGATGCGTCTCAGTACCTGAACACCGCGGCGATGCGGTGGCCGTTGTTCAGCTTGCCCGGATCCACCGCGTAGACCGTTCCGTTGTTCAGAAGCGTGTACATGGCGGCCAGGTCGGCCAGGTCTTCGTCGCCGCGGGCCGGCTTCTCGTGCAGTTCGACGGTTCCGGCCTGCGGGTCGAAGCGTCCCCACTGTTGATGGTTCGGGGCCAGGAACAGGTACTGGTTTCTGGCCTGTAGGGCGGCCGGCAGCACGGTGCTGATGTCGGTCGAGGCCCGTTCGGTGCCGGCCAGCCGGCCGTACTGGCCGATGGCGTCATCGAGTCCCTGGGTGAAGATCGGCTCGACGATCTGCCAGGCCCGCTCGTGAAGCTGTCTGGCCGAGAGCTTGTCGGGACTGCCCGCGATCCCTTCCGGCACCAGGTGCGGGTACGAGTTGGCCTCGCGGTAGATCGCCTGCAGGTATTCGACTCCGGCGATCACCAGCGGGGCCTTGTCCGTCGCGAACATCTTCTGCAGGCCGCGGTCGATCGCCTGGACGTACCGCAGCAGATCCTTCTTGTGCTTGGCGTCGTCGATGCCGCTGCCGTGGCCGTGGTATATAGCGTCTCCAGTGCCCGCGCGGGCTTGCGGAGCGGTGTGGAACTGGAGCTGCTTTTCCGCCACGTCGAACCGCAGCACCTCGGCCAGGCTGGCCGGCAGTTCGTCGGCCCGCAGTTCACGAACGCTGTAGCGGGTGCCTTGCAGGATCCGCGTCCCGTTCTGGCTCATCGCCAGCACGTAGAACCGCCCGTCGCCGGTGAACAGCGGCATCAGGGGCTTAAGGTGCAGGTGCGAACCGGCAATCACGACCTCGCGAAAACTCAGCGGCAACCGGTAGTGCCGATAGAAGCCCGGACAGACGAAGATGGCCAGCCCGTCGCTCTGGTGCCGCCAGAAGATGCTGTCGAGCAACAGGTCCGAGGCGGGCTTCAGCAGCGATCCGGCCTTCTCGGCCGCCATGCCCATTTCCTGAAGCTGTCCCTCCGCCCGTCGCAGCAGATTCTTCAGGCGGATCGGGTCCTCCTGCGTCTCCTGCCCCGCCTCATGCGTCGGCATGTAGATTGAGACGCACGGAGATTCGGCCTGCTCGATCAGTGTCTTGAGTTCGTCGATCTGCAACAGATTCATGGTATGACCCCTCGAAAAGATGGATTAACCGGTCTTTGAGCAAAGACCTTTCGATACCATACCGTCTGGCGCGTCCGATGTGTACCGTACCATTCCCCACGACACCAATTATATCCGATGTGGACGCCGTCTTGCAAGCGAATGACCCACGGCAATCGCATTCGTCGTCTGCGGACGGGTCGCGGGTCAAGTGCCTGTTATTGAATTTCAGTGCCACCCTTTCGCCGGCCATCGATACGCCGCAGGAGGGACGCGGGAATGTGCGGTTCCCGTAGACGCCCAAGCCGTTCTCCGAATCCGGAACGTCGGATGCGAGTTGCTTGAGATTCCACCTCAGACGGCTAAGAATTGGGCGTGGAGGTGAAGTCCGTACTCTGAAAGGGGGCCTTCCATGACGCTCAAGACCCACGAGATTTTCGAATCCACGCTGCAGAAGACGCACCACTGGCTCGAGGATATCCGCCGACAGATGGATTGGGAGGACGAGCAGCGGGCGTACGTGGCGCTGCGGGCGGTGTTGCACACGCTTCGCGACCGCCTGACCGTCGATGAGGCGGTGCACCTGGGCGCCCAACTTCCCATGCTGATCCGCGGCCTGTACTACGAGGGCTGGACGCCCGCGGACAAGCCGGTCAAGATCCGCGACGTGGACGAATTCGCCGGCGTCGTGGCCGATTACTTCGTCAACTACCCTGACATCGACGGCAAATGCATCTGCAGCGCCGTGTTCGGGGTGATCGGGAATCGCATCTCCGAGGGCGAAGTCGAGGACGTGGTCAACATGCTGCCCAAGGAAATCCAGCAGCTCTGGCCGCGGAAAGTCTGACCGGCCGAGTTGGGCAAAAGCATCTCGGACCAAACGTGCAGCCAAACGGCGACGCGGACCGTTGACGATGTGGTGCGTCTATTCCTCTTCGTCTCGCCCGAGCCTCTCGCCTTCACCCTCCAGGTCCATCTTGATCGAGAGGAACCGCAGCATGTCCTTCAACGCGATCACCCCGACCAGCCGATCGCCTTCGACGACCATCAAGCGGCTCTTGCCGGTCTGATTCATCTTCGAGAGCGCCTGCACAGCGTCGGCGTCGGGCGGAATGGTGTTCTCTTCGAGGCATGACTCGGCCAGTTCGTCAACCCGATGCTCCGACCACTCCTCGCGCGGCACCTGGCGGATCTGCGATGAGTTGACGCAGCCGACCAGATGGCCGTCGCGGGTCACCGGGAACATCTTGTAGTGGTGGCGGTAGAAGTAGTTCTCCACCAGGTCCTTGGTGGTGATGTCCGGCGAGACGGTCACCGGGTCGGCCTTCATGAACCGCCGCACCTCCTCGCCCTCAAAGGCTTTGCGCACCAGGAGCTGGCGGTAGGACATCTGGGCGGCCGAGCGGACGAACATCCCGATCAGGAACCACCAGACCCCCCCGATGAAGTTGCCGCTGATGAAAAACAGCACGCCCATCACGATCAGGAAGATGCCGAAACCCGAGCCGATCTGCGACGAAATGCGGGTGGCCCACCGCAGGTTGCGCTTGGCCGCCCAGAGGATCGACCGCAGGATGCGGCCGCCGTCCAGCGGAAACGCCGGCACGAGGTTGAACCCCGCCAGTATCCAGTTCAGCACCGCCAGGTAGATCAGCACGCCGTTGACCGGTTCCGGCCAGTTGGCCGCCTGACCGCCCAGGTAAACACCGTAGCAGGCCAGGCCGATCACGACGCTCGAGATCGGGCCGACCACCGCCATGAAGAACTCGCCTCTGGGCGTAGTCGGTTCCTCCGTCATCTCAGCCACACCGCCGAAAATAAAGAGCGTGATCCCCTTCATCGACATGCCGTAGCGCCGGGCCACCAGCGAATGGCTCATCTCATGGAACACGATAGAGAAGAACAGGCCCAGCGCTCCGGCCAGACCCATCCACCAGTACGTCGCGGTGGAAAAACCCTCGAACCACATCGGGAACAGCCCAGCCGCCAGCGACCAGGTCACCAGCACCGCCAGAATCAACCAGCTCAGGTCGAGGCTCACTTTGAAACCGAACAGGGTGAAAAGATGAATCCCTCTTCCGAACATGGCGTTCCTCCCGCTTCTCGAAAGGCAGCTTGGCCCCCTTGAAAATCATCAGCGTAACGCGATCCCCATTAACACAATACGCCAGGCGCAGCCAAAAAGCAAGACAAACCCCACATCGCTGCGGTCCGGCGGCCGCGAAACGACTTTTTCCTTGCATTCCGTTTCCGTTGGCATTAATACATATTTAAGAGGAAGGAGCAAGCCTATGGGGTCGGGGGACAGCCGTGGGGACATCCGGATCGTTCACCGTCAGTGGTTTTCCGTCGGGCAAATCCCTTCGTACCGTCGCGCTGTGGATTCGCTGTTCGAGGAGTTGATCTACCAGGCGTGGGGACGGGCCGAGTGGGCGCCCGAAGTGGACGTGACGGAAACGCAGGACGCCTTTGTTGTCGAAATCGATCTGCCCGGAGTGGACGAGGAGAGCATCGTCATCGCTGTGCGCGACGGGCGGCTCCTGGTCAAGGGGCGGCGCCCGCACCGCGCCCAGGCGGCTGGGACATGCGTGCACGTCTGCGAACGGCCGGAGGGCCAGTTCGCCCGGACCTTCGAATTCCGCTTTCCCATCGATACCGGGGCCATGGAGAAGAAATACGCCAACGGAGTCCTGACGCTGACGCTGCCGAAGCGCAGATACGATAAGGAGGAACGTCATGGGGGATGATCGCGTATTGGTGGGGGAGTACACCCGAAGCGATTTGAAGGAGGCCGGTCCGCTCCGCGAACTGACCGCGGAAGAGACCGACGTGGACGTCGACGGCGGCGTGCTGGACTTTGACACCACCGCCGACGTGGAGCCGCTCGACAGCGTCATCGGCCAGCCGCGGGCCATGGCTTCGCTGGACGTCGGGCTCGGAATCGACCAGCAGGGCTACAACATATACGTTTCCGGCCTGACCGGCACGGGCAAGACTCAGACCATCCGCCGGAGCCTTCAGGACCGCCTCAAGGACAGCGAGGTGCCCTGCGACTGGGTCTACGTCAACAACTTCGACGAGCCCGACCGCCCGATCTCGATGTGCCTGCCGCCGGGCAAGGGGCGCCAGCTCAAGCGGGATATGGAGCGGCTCGTCGAACGCCTCCAGGAATCGCTGCCCAAGGCGTTTCGCCAGGAGGACTTCGGCCAGGAAAAGGAACGCTTGGGCGAGAAGTACCAGGCCCGATTCCAGCAGCAGATGGAGCGGCTCTCGTCGCTGGCCAGGGATCGCGGGTTCGAGTTGCGACCGGGGCCCCAGGGCCAGCTCTTCTTCATTCCGTTGATCGACGGCAAACTGCCCGAGACCGAGGAGGAACTCCAGGGTCTGCCCGAAGCGGAACAGAAACGCATCCAGGAGGCCCAGAAGGAACTCAGCCGCGAGGCCGCCCGCATCATGGACGGCCACCGGCACATGATGTCCGAACTCAGCGACGAGGTCCGCGAGGTCGAACGACGCTTTGGGGCCTACGTGGTCAAACCAATGGTCGAGGCCCTCAAAGACTCCTACCGCGACCGCCAGGAGGTCCTCGACTACCTCGACCGCGTCACCGAGCACGTGCTGGACGACCTCGGCGACTTCCGCGAGGCGGGCAGGCAGGGCGGCGGCCAACCCACCGGAATACCCGGTCTCATGTTGGGCCAGCCGCCGGAGCCCGACTTCGTCGAATACCAGGTCAACGTCATCGTCGATCACAGCCATTCCGAGACCGCACCGATCATCGTCGAGGAGGTGCCGACCTACCGCAACCTCTTCGGCACCGTTGACCGCTCCATCGACCGCACCGGACGCATGAGCACCAACTTCACCCAGATCAAGGCCGGCGCTATGCTCAGGGCCAGCGGCGGGTACCTCGTGTTCAACCTTGAGGACGCCCTGACCGAGCCGTTTGTCTACAAGCAACTCAAACGCGCCCTCAAGAGCGGCGAGATCCAGTTTGAGCCGTACGAGCCCTGGTTTCCCTTCAGCACCGGCGGCCTGAGGCCCGAACCCATTCCGATCAAGACCAAGGTCATCGTGCTCGGCTCGCCGCTGCTCTACTACATGCTGCGGTTCTACGACCAGGAATTTGCCACCATCTTCAAGGTGCGGGCGGACTTCGGCACCGAGATGCCCAGAGGCGATCGGGAACAGCACGACTACGCCCGCTTTGTCTCGCTGCTGACTCGTGAAGAAGGTCTCAAACCGTTCGATCGCGAAGCGGTCAGAGAGATCATACGTTTCGGCGCCCGCGCCGCTCAGCAGAAGGACAAGCTGTATACCCGCTTCTCCGAGGTCGCCGATCTGATCCGGGAGGCCAACTTCTTCGCGTCCCGCAACGGCAACGGCCGCGCCGTGCAGGCCCAGGATGTTCGCGACGCCCTCCAAAGCCGGATCTTCCGCTCCGACCGGATCGCCGAAAAGATCCGCGAACTGATCAACAACGGCACGCTGCTGATCGACACGTCCGACAGCAAGGTCGGGCAGGTCAATGGCCTGGCCGTCCTGAACTTCGGCGACTATGCCTTCGGCCGGCCCAGCCGCGTGACCGCCTCGCTGGGATTGGGCTCCGAGGGGGTCATCAACATTGAACGTGAGGCCAAGCTCTCCGGAAGCACCCACGACAAGGGCGTACTCATCCTGGCCGGTTACCTGCGCAATAAATACGGTGACGACAAGCCTTTAGCGCTTTCCGCCAGTATCACCTTCGAGCAGCACTACGGTGGGATCGACGGCGACAGCGCCAGTTCGACCGAACTCTATGCCCTGCTTTCCGGGCTGGCTGGCGTGCCCCTGCGCCAGGACATCGCGGTCACCGGTTCGATCAACCAGTGGGGCCAGATCCAGGCCATCGGCGGGGTCAACGAGAAGGTCGAGGGTTTCTTCGACGTCTGCCGCGAAGCCGGCCTGACCGGACGGCAGGGGGTCTGCATTCCCGCCAGCAACGTCAAGAACCTCCTGCTCCGCGACGACGTCCGTGAGGTGATCGGTTCGGGGCGATTCCACGTCTACCCGGTCGAGACCGTCGATCAGGGCATGGAGGTGCTCAGCGGCATCCGCGCCGGTTCGCCCGACGAGGAAGGGACGTTTCACTGGCTGGTGGACCACCGCCTGCGGACAATGGCTGAGGAGCTTCGCAGCTTTGGGCCGCCTCGGGAAGGGGCCCGGCTGATTACCGGACCTGTGGAGGCCCCGCCCGACATGCCGCCCCGGCTGCCGGACGACCAGCCGTCGCACTGACCGTCGCGGGGGCGTATCCCGGTGAGTTCCAAGGCGAATGGAACACGCGTCGTCCGCTCGAATGGTACGCGCCGACCCTCCCTCCGGGCAGCGTTTTCCCGCCTGGCGCTTCTATCCACTTGCGCCGCAGGAAGAACTGCCAAACCGGCCATCGGGCATTTCCCGCGTTCACCGGTCGGCAAACCCCGATGGCAATCCGCATATGTCCTATAGTCTTGTTGTTTCCGGACTTACACAACGGTCTGGGCGAAGGGGCCTAGCGACTCTCGAACGTCGGGAGCAACTTTTCTGTTGCAGAAAACAAAAACTTCCCGTACATTAAAATACTGTAGCCTACATTGCTAGGGGAACGGGCCGGGGACGCCAGAGCGACGAGCTGGATCGCGAGAGGTAGAGATAGCAACGTATCCGGTGGGGATGTGTGCGGTTCAACAGGGTCAACGATTGGAAGACCTAGGGCAACGATTTCAGGGATGATTGTGAGCGGTCCAGTGCATGGATACGGATGCGGGTCAAGAGGATGATTGACAGGTGAGACAACGTCTGAGAAGCATAGGTCATTCCCCTGGCGGCGTCGGATCATGGCTGCATGTCGGATCCGGCGCGATGGAACAGATCGCCGGAACAGTGCCCGCCACTCCTGCGGCGGGTGTAGCAGTCGCCCTTCCGGGCGTCGAGGGGGATTTCAACTGGCTGAATCAACCGCGTGAGGTCGTACAGGTGCGCTCGTCGAGGGTGCAGCGTCGTTCCGCGGCGGTTCGTCTGCTCGGAGCGATGGCTTTTTAATGTTGCCGTTGCCGCTGCCCGACAGGCGGCGGAGGTCGGCCAGACGCACGGACTGATCGGACCGGCGAAACGGTTCCGAGCCGGTGTCGGTTGACAGATTGAATGAGGAGCGAACCTCGTCGGTGCACCGACGGGGACGGAGTTCGCGCGGACGGCTTTGCTGGATAGCCGGGAATGTTGAAATTGTCGGAAAACCCGCCGCTCAAATCGCCGCAGGACCGGCCGATTGACGACTTCGCCGGTCACTGGTGGGTAGGCCACACCAAGGCGCGGTTCGAGAAGACTTTTGCCTGGGACTTACTTGAGATGGGCGTAGCCTACTTCCTGCCCATGGTCGAGCGGGTCAAGATTTCGGGCGGGCGGAAGCGTCGGGTGCTGATGCCACTGTTTCCGTCCTACGTATTCTTCTGCGGGGCCGATGAGGACCGCCACCGGGCTTTGCGGACCAACCGCCTGTGCCAGACCATCGATGTGGCCGATCAGCGGCGACTGGTGGCCGAGTTGTCGGCCGTCGAGCAGGCTCTGGCCGGCCAAGCCGAACTGGACCCATATCCGCACGCCGCGGTCGGCACGCGCTGCCGCGTGAAGGCGGGGGCATTCAAGGGGCTTGAGGGCGTGGTGGTCCAGAGGACCCATCGGGCACGCCTCGTTCTGGAAGTCAGTATGCTCGGCCAAGGCGCCGTCATGGAGATCGACGGCGATCTGTTGGAGCCGATCGGATAGGTAGCGTCGTTCTTTGGCGGTCGGCCAGTGAGGCCCGACGCCAGGGGGAGGGCAAGTGACAACGTACATTATGGTGTATTTCGCCTCGGCCCTGCTGGCCCTGCTGGCCACTCCGGTGGTCATCCGCATCGGTCAGCGGATGGGAATCGTGGACGCTCCGAACGTGCGCAAGGTGCATGCGGCGGTCACCCCCCGCATCGGCGGCGTGGCCATCGTCTTCGCCATGCTCACCACCACCGGCCTGATCCTGGCCCTGGACAACGGGGTGGGCGAAGCCGTCCGCGGCATCCGCACCCAACTGGTGGGTCTGATCGTCGCGAGTATTCTGATCTTTGTCTCCGGCTTGATCGACGACGTGCGAAACCTGCCCGCCCGGGCCAAGCTGGCGTTCCAGATCGGGGCGGCCCTGCTGGTCTGTGCCTTCGGCGTTCGCATTGAAGAGATCGACATTAGCCAGGACATGGTCGTTCATTTTGGACTGCTCTCCTGGCCGATCACCGTGTTCTGGATCGTGGGGATCACCAACGCGGTGAACCTCATCGACGGCCTGGACGGGTTGGCCGCGGGCATCTCGGCCATCGCCTGCGGCGTCATCGCCGTCTTCGCCTTCCACACCGGACAGGTCGTGATGGGCATCCTCATGATCGCCCTTCTCGGCAGCATCACCGGGTTTCTCTTCTTCAACTTCAATCCCGCCAAGGTGTTCATGGGCGATTGCGGCAGCCTCTTCCTGGGCTTCGTCCTGGCCACCACCAGTGTCATGTGCGTGAGCAAGACGGCGATGGTGGTCGGTCTGGCCCTGCCCATGCTGGCCCTGGGCATCCCAATCTTCGACACGCTGTTCAGCATGCTGCGGCGGATCCTGGAACGCCGATCGTGCTTCGCCCCCGATCGCGGGCACATCCATCACCGCCTGCTCGATATGGGCTTGGACCACCGCCACGCGGTGATCCTGATGTACGCGGTGACGGTGATCGCCGCCGGCCTGGGAGTGGCCATGATGGTGATCCGGGACGAGGGCATGATTGTCGTCTTTGCGGCGGTCGTGCTGTTCATGGCCCTGATCTTCCGCGTCGTCGGCGCGGTCGATTTCCGCGAGAGCTTCCTGATCCTGAGGAAGAACCTGGCGATCTCCCGCGACGCCAAGGAAGAGAAGCGCAGCTTCGAGCACGTCCAATTGCGGATCCGCCAGGCCCGGACGTTCGACGAATGGTGGAAGGCGGCCTGCGCGGCGGCGGCGGAGATGGACTTTGTCTGGCTGGCCCTGAACGTGGTGAATCGCGACGGCAAACTGCGGACGCTGGTCTGGCGGACCGGCGAGCGGGAGTTCGCCGTGCACGAGACGGTCAACATGAGCGTGCCCGTCCGTCACCGGCGCCAGGGCCCGCCGCTTCAGATCGAAGTGGCGGTTCGCATCAATGGTTCACTGGAGTCGGCGGGGCGCCGGGCGGCCCTGTTCGTGCGGCTGATCGACCAGCACAACCTGGCCGTGCTGCCGCATGAAGCGGTGCGGGCGACGGTCCAGGCCAGGCCGCCGGTTCCGGTATCGGTCAATTGAACTCGTCAGATCAGTGGGGGGCTATGATCATGACATCGGACAATCTGTTTCCATCACCTCTTAACATCCTCGGCGTCAACGTCACTCCTTTCGACTCCTACGCGCATGCCGCCTGGTGCGTCGAGCAGGCGATTCGGACCCGCCGGAAGCTCTTCTGCGTGGCGATCAACCCGGAGAAGATTTACCGCGCGCTTCACGATCCGAACCTGCTGGACCTTCTGGGGCGGGCGGACATGGGCATCTGCGACGGCGTCGGAATCGTCGCGGCGGCGCGTATCCTCGAAAATGCGCGACTGGCCCGGTGCACGGGAGTCGATCTGTTCATGACGCTGACCGCCGTGGCGGCCGAGAAGGGCTGGCGGGTGTTCCTGCTGGGGGCTTCGCCGGATTCCAACCGCAGCGCCTACGAGAAACTGCTCGAAAAGCACCCGACGATCCAGATCGCCGGCCGGCGCGACGGGTACTTCGAGAACTCCGACGAGGTGGTTGAGGAGATCAACGCGGCCCGTCCCGACCTGCTCTTTGTAGCCATGGGCTCGCCGAAGCAGGAGTACTGGATTCACCGGCACCGGGGGCAGTTGGAAGTCCCGTTCTGCATGGGCGTCGGCGGGACCTTTGACGTACTCAGCGGCAAGGTCAAGCGGGCGCCCCGCTTCTTCCGCAAGACCGGCACCGAGTTCCTCTACCGGCTGATCCAGGAACCCAAACGCTGGCGCCGCCAGGTCCTGCTGCCCCTGTTCGCCCTGAGGGTGTTCCGGGCCAGGCTCCTGGGCGGGCGGTCGCGCGAAGTGCGGGCCTGATCGCCTCGGTGAGGCGCCTTGTAGCGCCGTCGCCGTCATGGTATGTTTTTGAGCAGGCGGCCGTCCGATCGCGACGGGATCGGATGGGTCGAGCCAGATCGTTTCCGAACGGAAAAACCGAGATGACTCAAGACGCACGCGTGTTTATTGAAGTGCACCGCTCCAGCGGCGAGATCGAGCGATTCGCCCTGGACGCTGAGGCCCTGATCATGGGCCGCGGCGAAGAGGCCGACATCCGGGTCGATGAGACGGTGATCTCGCGGCGGCACGTGAAGTTCAAACGCACCCGTGACGGCCGGTGGGTCGTGCGCGACCTGCGATCCCGGAACAGGACCTTCTACCAGGGTCGGGCGATCAAGTCCCACGTGCTCAACGAGGGCGACGTGGTCTGCGCCGCCTCGATCCAGATCGTGTTCCACGACCAGACCGGGGCGTCCGATCCGGTGGTGCGGGAAACCGTTTACGCCGACGAGTTCGGTTCCGAGTCGCCGCGCGGTCTGGACGAGACCGACTACGGCATGCCTTCGCCGGATGAGACGTCGGCCCTGCGGCTGCCGGTACGGCGAATTCCGCCTCCGCGAAGCGCGGGGCCGGCCGGACTGGCCGTCGCGTCGGACCTGATGGGCCCCGTCCGCGGATCGGAAGACGCCAACGGCCTGGGCCCGCTGGCCGCGGAGGAGGAAAGTCCGATCGGCCATCTCCGCCTCGGCCGGATGCTGCGCTACAAATGGACGATGGTGCTCGCGTCTCTCCTGGTGGCGATTCCCGCCGTCACCGCGGTCTGGCTGCTGGTTCGGCCCGAGTACCGGGCCCGCGGAATCATTCACGTCCGGCCGATCGTGCCGTACCTGGTCTACAAGACCGAGGACAGCGGGGCCGTGCCCTTCTACGACTCCTATAAGAACCACCAGGTGCAGGTGATGAAGGGGCCGGCCGTGCTCCAGCGGGTGCTGGACGACCCGAAGGTCCGGGCGACCGAATGGTACCGCACGCCCGCGGTGACCCTCGTCGGACGCCATCCCATCTCGCACATGGAACGCCTGCGCGAGGAACTGATGGTGCAGACCGGACGCGGCAGCGAGAATCTCGACCTGGTCATGTCCACCAGGAACCCCGCGGACGCCGCGGTCATCGTCAACGCCGTGATTGACAATTACCTGGCCGTCAGCCACGAAAGCTCCAGCCGCACCGAGGACATGATGTATCGGCGGCTCACCGAGCAGTACGACGCGCTCGGCAAGGAAATTGAGAACCACGAACGTCTCGCCGCCGAGCTGCGCAAGAAGCTCGGCACCGGCACGCCGGATGAGCTGATCTCCAAGCGCCGGGTCCGCCTCGACGAGATGCAGGCCCAACTCGAGGCGCTGCACCGCGAACTGGATATCGCCCAATGGCAGAAAGGCGAACTGGCCGGCCTGATCGAGCAGCGGGATGGAACGCCGGAAGAGCAGACGCTCGAGGAGGCCGACCGGCTCCGCTACGTCTACGACAACGAATGGCGCCAGTTGGACCTGGCCCTCAAAACGGCCCGACACGAAAAGGAACTGGCCCTGCAGCAGTTCGGCGAGTCGCATCCCCGGATCGTCGCCCTCAACGAGCAGATCAAGTTCAGTCAGGAGCGGCTTGACGAACGCCAGCGCCAGCTGGATGAACAGCCGGTGCTGCCGACCGAACAGGGGCCTTCGCCCGCCCAGGTCGGTGTCCGCGTCGCCGGAGACCTGCATTCGCTGGACCGCCGGATCAGCCTGCTCAAGTACCAGGAGCAGATTCTCCTCAAGAGTCTCGACCAAGAACGCGACCAGTTCGACCGGGCCTTCAGCAGCGCCCAATTGCTGGCCAAGGAGAACGAACTGATTACGCACCGGCGGCAGATCTTCGACGACGTGCGCCGCCGCCTCGACCAGAAGGACATGGAACGCAACGTGCCCGGCTCGATCGAACTGATGGCCAAGGCTGAGCCGCCGACCAAACCTTCCCAGGATCGCCGCCTCGTCTTCACCGGCATGGCTCTCCTGGCCGGATTGGGTGTGGGGTTGGTGCTGACCTACGTCCGGGCCAACGTCAGTCCCACCATTCAGGAGGTGAACGACGTGCAGCACGCCGTGCAGGGCCCGTTCCTGGGGCAACTGCCTCTGGTCCGCAACGCCAAGGGCCGCAACCTCACCGACGATCCCATGCAGAGCGAGTATATTCGGATGGTCCGCACGGCGCTGCTCCAGCGGATGGGCGGACGCAAAGGCAGCGTGGTCCAGATCACCAGCGCCGACGCCGGAGCCGGCAAGACCACGGTCGCCGTCATGCTCGGCCGGAGCCTGGCCCACTGCGGCCGGAAGGTTCTCTTGGTCGACGTGGACATGCGCAACCCCAGCGTCTCCAGCCGCATGGGAATCGACCACGCGCCGGGTCTGGCTGCGGTACTGACCTCGCGAGCCTCCGACCAGGAGGCCATCCGCCAGACCGACACCGCCCGGTTCAGTGTCCTGACCGCCGGAGCCTGCGGCAACGGCGACCAGGCGGACCCGGAACTGCTGGCTGACGGCGCCTTCTCCTCGTGCCTCGAGCGCTGGCGCCGCCAGTACGACATCGTCCTGTTGGACAGCTCGCCCGTCCTGCCGGTGGCCGACGCGCGCATTCTCTCCCGCATGGTCGACGGGACGATCATGGTCGTTCGCGAAGGGCACTGCCAGAGAAGCGACATCGTCGACGCCCTCGCCTGTCTGACCACCGCGGGCGGCAAACTCATCGGCACCGTCTACATCGGAGCCCAGCGCCGTGCCGGGTACGGCGGGGCCTACAACAGCTACTATTACTACCACGCTTCGGACAAATAACGCCGCCGGAAACGGCGACGACGCACCCGCTTTCGGGGGATCGCTGATGTCGGAAACCGCCACCGTGGGCTCCGCGTCCGGACAGACCCAGGCCGATCAGACGGTCGAGCGTCTGCGCCGGATCGCCCTGGACGCCCTGGCCCGGATGTTCCGCCCGGACCGGGGGCTTCATGCGTTTCGGCTGCGGCGGACTTCCGGCGATCCGGCGCTCGAGGGCGAGAGCATCCGCTACACCGCCACCGTCCTGATCGGACTGGCGAGCGAGAGTGCGCAGACCGCCGGCTGCGTCCTGAGCGGCCTGAGTCCTGACATCGTCGGCGATCGCCTGGTCGATCGCCTCGACTCGATGCGGGACCTCGGCGAAGTCGCCCTGACGCTCTGGGCGATCCGGGCCCTTGGCCATGACGGAGCGGGCCGCGTGCTGAGTCGTCTGCGGGCTTTGGATCCCGCCCGGGCCGACGTGCCGACGGTCGAACTGGCGTGGTCGCTGACGGCCCTTGCATTCGAAGGCCATGCGCCGACCGATGCGGGCCTGGCCCGCGCGGTGGCCGATCGCTTGGTCGCGTCTTTCAATCACCGGTCGAACCTGTTCCCTCACCGGCCCGTCGGTTCGCACGCCTCGGGGCTGCGCGGGCACGTGAGCTGCTTTGCCGATCTGGTCTACCCGATCCAGGCCCTCTCCCATTTCCACCGTTTCTCCGGCGACAAAGCGGCCCTGGAGACCGCGACGGCCTGCGCCAAACGGATGGGCGAGCTTCAGGGCCCGGCCGGACAGTGGTGGTGGCACTACGACGTGCGGACCGGCCGCGTCGTGGAACGCTACCCGGTCTACGCCGTCCACCAGGACGCGATGGCCCCGATGGCCCTCTTCGCGTGCGCAGCGGTCAGCGGCGAGGATTTTCGTCCGGCCATCCGACGCAGCCTCCAGTGGTTGACCGCGCCGGCCGAGATGGCCGAGTCCCTGATCGACGAGCGGGCCGCCGTGATCTGGCGAAAGGTCGCCCGGCGCGAGCCTGGCCGACTTGTCCGCGCGGCTCAAGCCGGCTTAAGTCGGATGCACCCCCGCCTGCGTCTGCCCGCGCCCGACCTGCTGTTTCCGCCGATCCGGATCGATTACGAAAGCCGGCCCTATCACATGGGCTGGATCCTGCACGCCTGGCCGCCCGGCCGGACCATCTGACCAGACCCGGAGAACTTTTCCCTAACGACCGCATTCAATCATGTCGATTCGCGTTGCGATTCTGTACGTCGTCGTCGCCCTCCTGGTCGCCTACGCCTGGAAGGACTGGCTCATCTCCCTCTGCGGGCTGGTGCTGCTGACCACCTTCTCGCAGCACCACGATATGCCGGAACGGCTTTTTGGCATTCCCGGCCTGAACCCCTGGAACGCCGTGCTCGCCGCAGTCATCCTGGCGTGGATCGTGCATCGGCAGCGCGATCCGCTTCCCAAACCTCCCAACTACTTCCTGCTGTTCCTGATTGGCTATGTCCTGCTGATCACGGTCGGTTTCGGGCGGGCTTTCGTCGACCGCCAGACCATCATTCAGCGCGGCGTCTTTCCGGACACCGTGCACATGCTCTTTGACCTCCTGTTCAACCCCCTCAAGTACATCCTGGTCGGGGTGATGATGTACGACGGCTGCCGGACCCGGAAGCGGGCCGCCATCTGCATCGGAACCATCCTGCTCTTCGGCCTGCTCCACGCCCTGATGATGTACAAGACGATGGGGCCCGACGTCTTCACCGGCACCTACGAGGACGCCAAACGCCGTTTCGACAAGCTCATCGGTCTGCACGCCAATGATCTGGCCGGATTGGTCACCATGGCCTTCTGGTCCAGCATCGTCGTCGCCTACGCGGTGCGGGGACGGTGGCGCAGGGGCGCAGCCGCCATGGCTGTGATCATCCTGCCGTGCGTGATCGGTTGCCACTCGCTGGCTGCCTATCTGGCCAACATCGGCCTGGCCGGGATCCTCGGCGTGCTCCGCTGGCGGTGGCTGCTCCTGGCGTTTCCGGCCGGCGCCGTGCTGATGCTGGTGGTATTTCCCCAGCTCGGCGAACGGTTCGACCTGGCTGTCTCCGGCGAGGCGGCCCGGCAGGAGGAGGTGAACCTCAACGCGGTCACGACCGGGCGCACGCAGAACATCTGGGGGCCCGCCATCGACGCGATCGCCAAATCGCCGATCATCGGTTACGGCCTGGGCGGAACCGCCCGCTCCGACGCCTTTTTCGGCATCAGCCAGAACGAAGGCCGCTTCACCGGCCATCCGCACAACTCGTATCTTGAAATCATGGTTGACCACGGCATTGTCGGCTTGGCCGTCGTGCTCGGACTGATTATCTCGACCGCCTGGATGGGCTACCGCCTGTTCTGCGTCCGCGACGATCCGCTGTTCGCCATCGTCGGCGGCATGGCGTTCGTCGCCATCGTCAACGTGGCCATTCTCGGCCTGGCTTCGAGCTTTTTCTATCCCAAGGAGAGCATGCTCTCGCTGATCTGTCCGGTGGCTGTCATGGCCCGGCTCTATCCGGCCCGTTTCTCGGTCGCCGCCCGCCGTGCCCGCGCCCGGACCGCCGCGGCGGCGTCTGCGACCGCCGCCGTCTATTCAGGGGGAATCCAGTGAACGACATTCTATACATCCTCTCGCCGAGCTACTCCGGCTCCACGTTGCTGACCTTCCTGCTCGGGACCCACCCGGCGATCGGGACGATCGGTGAGTTGAAGGCCACCTCGATGGGCGATATCGACCAGTACCTCTGCTCCTGCGGACAGAACATCCGCCAGTGCGGGTTCTGGACCCGCATCGCCGAGGAGCTGGACCGCCGCCACGTGCCGTTCGATCTGGCCGATTTCGGCACCGACATCCGCGGAGAGGCCGGCTCGTTCGGCGATCGGCTGCTCCGCGCCGGAATCCGCGGTCCGTTCGCCGAATCCCTTCGGGGCCTGGCCCTGGCCGTCGCGCCCGGACCGCGCAGAGCCCTGCGACAGATCCTCGAAAAGAACCGCGTCTTGGCCGAGGTCGTCTGCGAGGCCCAGGACGCCCGGATCTTCCTTGACGGGTCCAAGGATCCCATCCGGCTCAAGTGGCTCCTGACCATTCCACAATGGAATATCCGCGTCCTGTACCTGATCCGCGACGGTCGCGGAGTCAGCAACTCCTACATGCGGCACTACAACTGTGGCATGGACAAGGCGGCCGTCGAGTGGCGCAGGACCCATCT
This sequence comes from Phycisphaerae bacterium, assembly GCA_012729815.1. Lineage (NCBI taxonomy): Bacteria > Pseudomonadati > Planctomycetota > Phycisphaerae > Phycisphaerae bacterium. The sequence goes on from JAAYCJ010000133.1 coordinate 53,889, forward strand.
CGAGTGCGAACGCATCCTCCGCACCCGGCCGTCCGGTTCAGTTCTCAAGGTCCATTACGAGGATCTTTGCCGGGCTCCGGGCGACACGCTCGACCGGATCTTCCGTTTTCTGGACCTCGAATCCGCCCCCGCCTGCGACTTCCGCTCCGTCCAGCAGCATATCCTGGGCAACGCCATGCGCCTGGGCTCGACCGCCGAGATCACTCTGGACGAGAAGTGGCGGACCATGCTCACCGAGGAGGACCTTCGCCGATTTGACGCCATCGCGGGCGGCCTTAACCATCGCTATGGTTACAGGTAGAACAACCGCTTCCATTCGGACAGGGGGGTTCCGATTGACCGCCGCTTCAGCCGCCACAGAACGGGCCGTGCGACGAATCTGTTACATCGTCGCCGACTATCCCTGGCCTGCCGATTCCGGGGTCCGTCAGCGGCAATACCAGAATCTCCTGGGCCTCTCGCAATGCGGAGACGTCGATCTGCTTGTCCTGCCTTGGGCGCCGCGCCCAATTCCGCCGCCGATCGCCTCCCTTTGCCGCCGCGTGTTCGTTCAGCCCCGTCCGGACCAGTCCAACGCGTCGAACGTCCGAGCCCGTTCGCGGCTGGGCCAACTGCTCTGCGAGCTGGGCGGCGATCCGCTCGATCAGAAGAAGATCGCCTCCACCCCGCTGCTTCCGGAGATCCGGGAAGCGTTGAAGACCCCGTACGATCTGGTCTGGATCGCCAAACTCAGGACCGCTCTGACGCTGGGCCATCCCGGCGGGCCCGCCGCCGTTCTGGACCTCGATGACCTGGAGCACTGCAAAGTACTCCGGGCCCGCGCCGTGTACACCTCGCTGTTCAGGAAGCTGCGGGCAACGGTCGAGGCCCGGGCGTGGCGGCGGGCCGAACTGGAAACGCTGGACCGCTTCGGCTGTGTCGTGGTCTGCAGCGAGGACGACCGCCGCTACCTCAACCGACCGGAAAAGGTGGCGGTGGTGCCCAATACCGTCGAGGTTCCCGACCCCGTCGAGTTTGCCCCTGGCGTTCCCGGCCGCATGGTCTTCGTCGGCTCGATGGACTATCGCCCGAACGACGATGCCGCCTGGTTCTTCATTCGTTCCATCCTGCCCCGGATTCGCAGCCGGAACTCCAGCGCCCACGTCCGGATCGTCGGCCACAATCCCTCATCGGCTTTGCGCGAGCTCCACAACGGCCGCGACGTGCACGTGCTCGGCGCCGTTCCAGACATTGGATCCTGCGTCGCCGAGGCCGCGATTTCCGTCGTGCCCCTGCGAATCGCGGGTGTCACACGCCTCAAGATTCTCGAGTCGCTGGCCCGCAAGACTCCCGTCGTCAGCACGACCGTCGGAAACGAGGGTCTCGACCTGGAACACCGGCGCCATCTTCTTCTGGCCGACCGGCCGCAAGCGTTCGCCGACGCCTGTCTCGAACTGCTCGCCGACGAATCGAAGCGGCGGGATCTCGCCGAGGCCGGTCACCGCCAGGTCGCCGCCCTCTACAACCGAGGCCTGATCGCCGAACACATTGCTAACGTCGTTCGAAAGGTGGAAAACCATGTCTCTACCCAGCGATGATTTCTCCGGCGTCGACCTGCGGACCGGCCGCGACCTGCGCGTCCTGTTCCTGCATCGCGGACGCTTCTCCGGCTCCACCGAAAGCCTCATCCGGGCCTGGCGGCAGAATCTCCCCGAGGCCGACGTGACGGCCATCGACACCGAGACGGTTCTCGGCGGGCCGGCCTTCAAGCTTCGGGCTCTGCCCGTCGCCCTGTTGCGCGGCGGACCTCGCGTACTGGTCAAGGGCAAGGGCCGTCTGATGGACGCGGTCAAAAACTCCGAATGGTTCATGCGCCGCATGGAAAGCTCCGTCCTCCCGCTCTACCGCCGGAACCCTTCGCACTTCGTCGTCTCCATCGGCACGATGACGCCCATCCCTCCCGCCCACGGGCCGGTCTTCGTCTACACCGATCAGCCGGTCCTGGGCAACCGCTATTTCACCATCGGACAGGAACGGGTCGACTACTGGGCCGAGTGCATCCCGTTCGAAAAACAGTACCTCGAGCGGGCCGTCCGCGTCTTCACGATGAGCACCCACGCCCAATCCGTTCTCGTCAAGGACTACAGCCTGCCCGCCGACAAAGCCGTCTGTGTCGGAGGCGGCCCCAATGTTTCCATTCATCCCCATCCCGACCCGAAGCGGTTCGAGAACAAGAACATCCTTTTCGTGGGGATCGCCTGGGAGACCAAGGGCGGTCCGGAGCTCGTCAAGGCCTTCCTCAAGTTGTATCCGCGCCATCCGGACGCCACCCTGACCGTCGTCGGCTGTCGTCCAGACGTCGACCACCCGGCCGTCCGAATCGTCGGGCGGGTGCCTCCTGCCGCTGTTCCCGAGTTTTACGCCAGGGCGGCGATCTTTTGCATGCCGACCCACCGCGAAGCGATGGGAATGGTCTATCTGGAGGCCATGCACCACGGCCTGCCCGTCGTCGGCACCTGCCGCGGTCCCACTCCCGACTACATCATTGACGGACAGACCGGCTTTGGTGTAGAACCTCTGGATGTCGATATGCTCGCGGCGCGGCTGGACCAACTGCTGGCGAATCCCGAACGCTGCCGCCAAATGGGACGGCAGGGCCGCACGCTGGCCGAATCCCGCTTCACCTGGGACCTGACCCAGCGTCGAATGTGGACCGCCATCCGGGAGGCCCTCGGCCTCGGGAGCGACGGCTGACCGTCGGCACCCTCCGAAGGTCGAGGCCACGAACGACCATGACCGGAGCCGCTGACATCCTGGTGCCCGTCCTCGTCACGGGCCTGCAGAACCGGAACCGCAATGAAAGAACGCGTCGAAATCAGCAAACGCCTCACCGCCATCAACTCGGCCAGCTCGCTGGGGGCCCGAATTCTGAATGTCTCGGTTCTGGTCTGGATGAACCAGTACCTGCTGGCGCACATCAGCGATGCCGAATACAGCCTCTATCCGGTCCTGATCTCGGTCATCGCCTTCGCTCCGCTGTTGACCATGATCCTGACCAGCGGCCTGGGACGCTACACCGTCGAGGCCTACGCCCGCGGCGACGAAGACCGGGTCCGCCAGATCGTCTCGACCATGTTCCCTCTGCTCCTGGCCGCGGGCCTCGTGCTGCTGACCGGCGGCTGCACCTTCGCCTGGTATGTCGATCGTGTCCTGAGCATCCCTCCCGAACGGCTCTGGGACGCCCGAATCATGATGGCCCTGCTGGTGCTCTCCCTGGCCGCCCGGCTGCCCGCGGCTCCGTTCAGCGTCGGCATGTACATCCGGCAGAAGTTCGTGATCTGGAATAGCATCGACGTCGTCGCCGAACTCTTTCGCCTGGCCCTGCTGCTGGTGCTCCTCCTGGGCGTCAGCCCACGGATCATCTGGGTGGTGGTGGCCGAGGTCACCGCTCAACTGGTCCGCCTCTTCGTCCGCCTCGCCGTCTCCCGCCGGCTCGTTCCCGCCCTGCGGTTTTCCTTCCACGACATCCGATGGTCGGCCGCCCGGCAGGTCACCGGGTTTGGCGCGTGGAACTTCGTGATGGGCGTGGCCGACATGATCCGTTCGGCCGCTGATCCAATCATCCTCAACAAGCTGGCCATGCCCTTCGATGTGGTCGTCTTCCATCTCGGCTCCATCCCGCTTCGCCAGATCAAGGAAGGCGCCGGCATCGTCCGGCACCCGCTTCAGCCGGCCATCACCGCCATGCATGCCATCGGCAGCAACAAGCGGCTCCGCAACGCCTACCTGCGGGGCGGACGACTGGCCCTCTGGGTCTCGATGTGCATGGTTGCGCCGCTGATCGTCTACCGCTTCGAGCTGTTTACCCTCTATGTCGGCTCCGAATACCGTGTGGCCGGCACGGTCATGCTCCTGCTCCTGATGCTCTTTCCGGTCCAGTTCGGCAATCTCATGATGTCCGAAGTGGCCCACGCCCGCGGCCAGCTCCGCGGCTGGTCGCTGCGCCTGCTCGTCATGCACCTGGTGAATCTGGGCCTGACCTTCTATCTGGTCGGCGTCCGCGGCATGGGCGCCGTCGGCTCCGGCCTCGCCACCTTCCTGGTCCTGACCATCGGGGATCCGATCCTCAACTGGCCCTTGGGATTCAAGCTGGCCGGGGTCGACCTGCGAAGCTGGCTTCGCCGCACCTACTGGCCCGGCATGATGCCGGCCCTGGCGTCCCTGCCCGTCTGGTTCATTCTCCGTTACATCTTTCAACCGGATACCTGGGCAAGCCTCGGCCTGTGCACCGGCCTCGGGTTCCTCTTCTACATGGCCGTCACCATCGCCTTTGCATTCCAGCCGGAAGACCGGGCCGATATGCAGGCCGTCGCGGCCAAGGTGTTTTCCATCTTTAAACGCTCCGTCTCTTCTGCTAAAATATAGCCGCGCTGCCGTTCCTGCCGTGGGGGAGGCGGCGGCGGGCTGCGTTGGCAGCCAGATCGGGTATGGGGCCTTCTACGCGGGGAGGTCCGGATACTTCGCTTGACGACGAGGGGGTCGGTCATGAAAGACGAGCGTCCGGATGTATCGATTCTGATCACCACCTACAACCGCGCCGAAAGTCTGCGCCGGACCCTGACGGACATCGCCGCCCTCGATCGGGCCGGACTTGAGGTCGAGGTGATCGTCGCCGACAACAACAGCACCGATCAAACCCGCCAGGTGGCCGACGCCTTTGCCCGCCACATGCGGCTGCGATACGTCTTCGACCCCCGCCCGGGCCAGAATTTCGCCCGGAACCGCGCCCTCGATCAGGTTCCTCTCGGCCGTATCGTGGCCATCACCGATGACGATATCACCCCTCGGCGGGATTGGGTTCGCCAGATCGCCGCCGCCTGCGACCGCTGGCCCGGTGCCACCGTCTTCGGCGGCAGAATCCACCCCGTCTGGCCCTCGCCCCGCCGGCCCTCCTGGACGGATTTCCCGGACATCCAGACCTTCTGTTTCGGCGTTCACGACCGGGGCGAGACCGAGGGCCTCTATGTCAGCGGGGTCACGCCCTTCGGCGGCAACTGCTGGTTCCGATCCGACATCTTCGCGGAGGGATGGCGATTTTCCACCGGCTTCGGACCTCGCCCCAAAAACCGCATCATGGGCGGCGAAACCACGTTTCTGCTCCGCCTGTCCCGCGCGGGACATCCGATCGTCTACTGCCCTCGGGCCATCGTGGGGCACCGCCTCCAGCCGGAACTCCTCTGCGAGCGGATGGTCCGCCGCCGGGCGTTTCGACAGGGACGCATGATCGCACACACCCGCGGCCTGCCCGCCCCCGACCTGCTGGCCCGCAGCCCTCTGCTCTGGCGACTCCGCCGCTATGCCTCCCTCGGGTGGGCCCTTCTCGGCTACGGCGCCAGCTTTCTCTCCCTCTGCCCCAACCGCCGAATCGAGCGGGCCGTGCAGACCCTCTGGGATATCGGGCTGGACTACGAATCCCTGCGCACCGTCTGCGGCGCCGTGCCGGAGCTCTGCTCGCCCTCCGGTATTCACCGGCCCTTGCAACCACAGCCGCGGGAAGGTAACCTGAGTGCGGCGGACCAACGACAAGGCGGGCTCCGTTGATAGGAGACAATGACGATGAAGGTGGTCATTCTGGCGGGTGGATTCGGCTCCCGCCTTTCAGAAGAAACCGTGCTGAAGCCCAAGCCCATGGTCGAGATCGGCGGCAAGCCGATCCTCTGGCACATCATGAACATCTATTCCACCGCCGGTTTCAGCGAGTTCATCATCGCCCTCGGCTACAAGGGCGAGTACATCAAGGATTACTTTCTGAACTTCAACACCCTCAACAACGATATCTCCGTAAACACCGCCACCGGAAACCTGGCGGTCCACAGCCACAAACAGCCCGACTGGAACGTCCATCTCGTCGACACCGGCCTGCACACTCAGACCGGTGGACGACTCGGACGCCTTCGCAAGTGGCTCCAAGACGAGCAGACCTTCATGTTCACCTACGGCGACGGCGTGGCTGACATCGACCTGCGAAATCTGCTCGCCTTCCACCGGGCCCACGGAAAGCTCGCCACCGTCACCGCCGTCCTGCCTCCCGCCCGTTTCGGGCGGATCGGCTTCCGCAGCGACCTGGTCGCCGAATTCATGGAGAAATCTCCGGACTCCGACGGCTGGATCAACGGCGGATACTTCGTGCTCGAGCGACAGGTGCTCGACTATATCGAGGATGACCAGTGCGTCTGGGAGCGAGGACCGCTCGTCCAACTAGCCCGCGATGAGCAGCTCGTCGGCTACCGCCATCCGGGCTTCTGGTCCTGCATGGACACCATCCGCGAACGCAGCTATCTCGAAGAACTCTGGGACAGCGGCAACGCCGCCTGGAAGATCTGGGACGACTGAGCATGAACTGGAACCAACACCGCATTCTCGTCACCGGGGCCACCGGCATCGTCGGCTCGTGGGTCGTCAAACGCCTGCTCGCCGAGAAGGCCTCCGTCGTCTGCTTCATCCGCGACTGGGATCCGCGCTCGGAGTTGATCCGAAGCGGCGACGTATTCAAGACCACCGTGGTCAACGGGCGGCTCGAACACTTTCCCGACGTCGAACGCGCGGTTAACGAACACGAGATCGACACCGTCATCCACCTTGGAGCCCAGACCATCGTCGGCACCGCCTTTCGCAACCCATGGCCCACCCTCGAGGCCAACATCCGCGGCGCCTACAACCTTCTCGAAGCCTGCCGCCTCCACCGCGACCTCGTCCGCCGGATCGTCGTCGCCAGCAGCGACAAGGCCTACGGCCACCCGCAGACTCTCCCCTACACCGAAGACATGCCCCTGGTCGGCCGGCACCCTTACGACGTCAGCAAGAGCTGCGCCGATCTGCTGGCCGCCATGTACGCTGAGACCTACGGGATGCCCATCGCCGTCGCCCGCTGCGGCAACATCTACGGCGGGGGCGACCTGAACTGGAGCCGCATCGTCCCCGGCACCATCCGCTCCGCGCACTTCGGCCAGCGGCCCGTCCTCCGAAGCGACGGCCGGTTCATCCGCGACTACATCTTCGTCGCCGACATCGTCGAAGCGTATCTGCGCCTCGCCGAACACGCCGAACGGCCCGACGTCCGCGGCCACGCCTTCAACTTCAGCCCCCAATCCCGTGTCAGCGTGCTCGACATCACCAACCTGATCCTGCGGATCATGGAGCGGCCCGACCTCGAACCGGTCATCCTGGACAACGCCCAAGGCGAAATCCGCGACCAGTACCTCGATGCGTCAAAAGCCCGCCGGATCCTGCAATGGACGCCCGCCCACTCCCTCGACGATGGGCTGCTCCGCACCGTCGCCTGGTACCGTGAATTCTTCGCCCATCCCGCGGCGACCGCGGGTTTTCAGCCGTTGCCCGCTCCGCCAAACCCGAACCCATGAAGTTCATCGAAACCAATTTTCAGGGCCTCTTCATCATCGAGATCGAGCCGCACGCCGACACGCGAGGCTGCTTCGCCCGCGTCTGGTGCCAGGACGAGTTTCGCCGGCACGGACTTGAAACCCGCGTCGTCCAGTGCAACCTGGCCTATAACCACCGTCGCGGCACGCTTCGCGGCATGCACTTCCAGGCCCCGCCGCACGAGGAAATCAAGATCGTCCGCTGCGTCCGAGGGGCGGTCTATGACGTTGCGGTGGACCTGCGGCCCAGTTCCCGAACCTATCTTCAGTGGTTGGCTGTCGAACTGACCGCCGACAACCGCCGATGCCTCTACCTGCCCGCCGGTTTCGCCCATGGCTACCAGACCATCGTTGACGAAGCCGAGATATTCTATCAGGTCTCCGAGGCTTACCATCCACAAGCCGAACGCGGCGTCCGGTGGGACGATCCGATCTTCAGCATTCACTGGCCGACCGTCGGCCACCGCATCATCTCCGAAAAGGATCTCGCCTGGCCCGACTTCGAACCGCAACCCCCAGCGGGTCGGACGCCGGTGGGGGGGAAATCATGAAAGTCCTGCATCTGATCAACAGCGATGGACCGGCCGGCGGAGGAGGAGGGATGTCCGCCCTGCGCCTCCATCAGAGCCTCCTCAAATGCGGCGCCCAATCCGTGATGCTCTGCCGCCGCACCTTCACCGGCGTGCCCGAAGTTCACGCCTTCGATCGACTCAAACATCTCGACCAGATCACCTACCTGTTGACCTCGCCTCTGGGCCTTGGGGATCTCCACCGGCTCAGTTCGTTCCTGCTTCTCCGAGACCCGCGATTCCGGGACGCCGACGTGGTCCACCTCCACGGGCTTCACGGCGGCGACTGGTACGTCAACTACCTCGTCCTGCCTCGCCTGACCCGCGCCAAACCCACCATCCTGACCATCCGCGACATGTGGTGCCTCACCGGACACTGTGCCGTCAACTACGATTGCGATCGCTGGAAAACCGGTTGCGGAAGATGCCCGCACCTGGACGCGCCGCCTTCCACCAAACGGGACACGACGCGCCTCCAGTGGCGGCTCAAGAACCGCGTCTACCGCCGATCCGACCTCACCGTCGTTTCGCTCTGCTCGTGGTATACCGAGCGGGCCCGCCAGAGCATGCTCAGCCGTTTTCCCATCCACCAGATTCCCAACGGCGTGGATACCGACGTCTTCGAGCCCATCGACCGGACCCTCTGCCGCCGGCTGCTCGGACTGCCCCTCGACAAGCAGATCGTCCTCTACGCCGCCCGAGATCTGAGCGAACACAACAAAGGACCCGATCTGCTCAGGCGGGCCCTCGCCGGTTTGCCCGACGACCTGAAGGCCCGGACCGTCCTGCTGCTGGCCGGCCATCGGGGCCACAGCATCGCCCAGGGCTGCCCCGTGCCCTGCATCGATATGGGCTTCATCTCCGGCGACCGCTTTCGCGCCGTCGCCTGCGCCGCCGCCGACCTGTTCGTGTCGCCCACCCGCCTCGAAGCCTTCGGCCAGGTCATTCTCGAATCGCTTGCCTGCGGCGTGCCCGTCGTCTCATTCCGCGTCGGCGGCGTGCCCGATCTGGTGCGGCCGGGCCATACCGGCTATCTGGCCGAGCCCGAGGACCCCGACGACCTGCGGGACGGGATCGTTCAACTGCTCCGCGACCACGACCTGCGCCGCACACTTGGCGAAAACGCGCGATGCATGGCCCAAACCGAATTCTCGACCGACCTTGAGGCCGAACGCTACTGGAATCTCTATAGGACTGTCTTGGAAACCCGCCAATCCTCCAAAGGCGGACGGACATGATCATCGTCGACAGGGCTCTTCAAGAACGCGAACGCTCCGGATCGCCCATCCGAGTCGGTATGGTCGGGGCCGGCTTCATGGCTCGCGGCATCGCCTATCAGATCATCCGCCATACCCCCGGCATGCGACTGGCCGCCATCGCCAACCGCACCCTCGCAAACGCCGCTCACGCCTTCACCCAGGCCGGCCGGCATGATGTGCGAACCGTCGATAGCCTCAGCCAACTTCATGACGCCATCGCCCATGATGTTCCCGCCGTCACCGCTGATTCTTCCCTCCTCTGCCGCGCCGAACCTATCGACGCCATCATCGAGGTCACCGGGGACGTCGAACACGGGGCCCGGGTCGCCCTCCAGGCCTTCGAGCACAAGAAACACCTGATCCTCATGAATGCTGAGCTCGACGCCACGCTCGGGCCGATCCTCAAAACCCGCGCCGACCAAGCCGGCGTTGTCCTGACCGACGCCGACGGCGATCAGCCCGGCGTCATCATGAACCTTTACCGCTTCGTGCGGTCCATCGGCTATCGGCCCGTCCTGGCCGGCAATATCAAGGGCCTCCAGGACCCGTATCGCACCCCTGAAACCCAGAAGGCCTTCGCCGAAAAACACGGCCAGAAGCCGGCCATGGTCACCTCGTTCGCCGACGGCACCAAGATATCCATGGAAATGGCCGTCGTCGCCAACGCCACCGGCCTGCGCTGCGGCAAACGCGGCATGTACGGCCCGCGGGCCGCCCACGTCAACGACGCGCCGCGCCTCTTTCCCGCCGATCAGCTCCTCGGCGACGGCCTCGTCGACTACCTCCTCGGGGCCGAGCCGGGACCAGGCGTCTTTGTCATCGGCCACGGCGACGATCCCATTCAGCAGCCGTACCTGCGCTACTACAAGATGGGCGATGGACCGTTCTACGTTTTCTACACGCCATATCACCTCTGCCACCTGGAGGTTCCGATCACCGTCGCCCGCGCCGTCCTGTTTGGCGACCCGGCCGTCACCCCCCTCGGCGGCCCGGTCTGTGAAGTAATCACCGCCGCCAAACGCGACCTTCGGCCCGGCGAAACCCTCGACGGCATCGGCGGATTCACCTGCTACGGTTTGCTCGAAAACGCCGATCCGGCCCGACGGGAAAACCTCCTGCCCATGGGGCTGGCCCTCGGCTGCCGTCTGAACCGGGGCATTGCCAGAGATCAGGTCCTGACCTACGGCGACGTCGAACTCCCGCCCGGCCGCCTCGCTGACCAACTTCGCCGCGAGCAGGATGCCCTCTGGGCTGCGCCCATGACTACCGAACCCAGATGCCGTCGTTCAGAACGCAGCGGATAGAATGCGGGAAGGATGGTGAATCCATTGTCCGAGCAGAGAGATTTCAGTGGTCAGCGGCTGATCTTTGTCGGCGGCGTTCCCCGGTCCGGCACCACGCTGCTCCAGAACATGCTCGACTGTCACCCGGAAATCCTCGGCGGGCCTGAGTTTCTCTACGTTCCCGACATTATCCAACTCCGCGACCGTATCCGCAGCGCCATCGACAATCGCTACATCCATCACTTCTGCTGCCGGGAAGATCTCGACCGCCTGGTTTGCGACTTCATTCGGCGCCTTCTGCTGCCCCTGGCTGACCGAAACGGCTGCCGGTTGCTCAGCGAGAAAACCCCACCCAACGTCCTGGTATTCCCACAACTGCTAGAGTTGTTTCCCGACGCTCGGCTGATCCACGTGATCCGCGATCCTCGGGCGGTGATCGCCTCCATGCTCCAGGTTGGCCGGCGCTCGCGCAAGGTCGGATGGAGCCTCCATCCCTACGCCTACAGTGTCGCCGCCGGCATCGAGTACACCCGACGCTGCTTCGACGCCGGATTCGCGGCCGCTGGAGCTGCTTCGCAGCGGGTTCTGACCGTCAGCTACGAACGGCTTGTCTCCGACCCCGAGGCCGAAACCCGCCGGGTCTGCCGTTTTCTGGAACTTGAATGGTCCGATCGGATGCTCTCGCCCGGGCAGTTTAGCCATCTCGGCGAAGAGGCCATCACCAATGAGGTGTTCTACGACCGCGAATCCTATGAGCGGGATCCTGAGATCGGCCAGATCGACAAGTGGAAATCGCAGCTGACGGCGGTCGAGCAGCTTCGCATCGCCTCCGCCTTCGCGGGCTACGAGCATCTTGCCGACTACGGCTACCGATTTGCCGTTGTCCCGGCTCCCATCAGACATCGGGCCCTGGCCGCTATGGTTGACCGGCTCATGGGAACCACCTCGCGCCCCGCCGCGATTCTTCAACGGCTGGTCCGAAAACTCCGATGCAGATGGTGAACAAACGTCCGGTAATTCGATAGACTATATCACGGGTCCATGGTGCGAGACGAAATCGACAATACGGGTGGTCGAAAGAGCTTCTCCGAGATGTGGCGGAAGGTCCGTGAGGACTACCAGACCTGCGGTCGCCATTGGAGCCAGCCCGGTTTCCGCGCCGTCGCGGTCTACCGTTTTGGGGTCTGGGCCGCCGATTCCGGACCGCTGCGCCCAATCCTTATCCGACTCTACCACTTCATGTATCGCTATGTCCGAAATCATTACGGCATAGACCTTTACCGCACGACACAAATCGGCCGCCGGTGCTGGATTGCCCACCACGGCGGCATCGTCATCCACCCCAAGGCGGTCATCGGCGACGATTGCCTCATCCGCCACAACGTCACCATCGGAGCCGCCACTCACGATCGGGCCTACGAAGCGCCGAAATTGGGTAATAAGGTCGAAATCGGCGTTGGCGCGGCGATCCTGGGCAGCATTACCGTCGGTGACGGCGCGCGGATCGGGCCCGGGGCGATCGTAATGACCAACGTCCCGCCGGGCGCCACGGTTTTCGCCAACCCCGGGCGGATCATTCCGCCGACCTCCGAGCCGCCCAAAGAGGATGCTAAATGATTCTTGGAAAAGAAGTTATAGGAATTGGCCGGTGAGCCGTCTGGCGGTAGAGCGTCGTGATGGGCGGGAGGCGATCGCCGAGGGTGATCGTCTGCGCAAGGAAGGGCGGTTCGATCAGGCCCTCATCGTTTATCGTTCCGCCGCCGAAGGGCACGAACTTGTTCCCGCCCATATCTGTCTGAAGCTCGCACGAACCTGCATTGATCTGGAAGACTACGGGGAGGCGTGGCGCTGGACGCTGGCCGTGGTTGATTCCGGCGATGACTTTGCTTCGTGGCAGGCCGCCGCTGCGCTGTTGGCCAGACTGCCTGTCGAGGCCATGCCGAACTCCAAACGCAGTGCAAAGCTTGCCTTATTAAGCAGTTACACGACGACCCAGTTCGGTCCGATGCTGGAGTTGGCCGCCGCCCCGTTGGGGATCCGCTTTGAACTCTATCAGGGCCACTACGGTCAGTACCGCCAGGAGATCATCGACCCGCAAAGCCCAATGTACGGTTTCGGGCCGGATTTCGTGCTTCTGGCTGTCCATGAGGGTGATCTGGCTTTGCCCGACCTGAGCCAGGACCCTGATCGGGATATTCAAGCCGAATTGCAGCGCTGGACCTCGCTATGGCGTACCGTTTCACAGCGGACCGCCGCCCGGGTAGTCCAGTACAACTTCGCCCTGCCTCCCGAAACACCCATGGGGCACCTGGGAAGCCGCCTGCCCGGTTCACGCTACGCCATGACCCGACGGCTCAATTCCCGCCTCGGTGAGGAGGCGGCTGGGCGGGTATCCTTCATCGACGCTGAACTTATATCTTCACTGTTTGGAAAAAACCGGTGGTTTGACCCGCGATTCTGGTTCCTGGGCAAGTATGCGGTGGCACCGGAGGCCCACCCACTTCTGGCCCGCCATACCGCCGCGGTAATCGCCGCCGATCTGGGCCTGAGCCGCAAGTGCCTCGTGCTGGACCTGGACAATACGCTTTGGGGCGGGGTCATCGGCGAAGACGGGCTGGCGGGCATCAAGCTTGGCGACGGGGTTGAGGGCGAGGCCTACGTTGCCCTCCAGGAGTATATCCGCAAGCTCAAGAACAAGGGGATCATCCTGGCCGTCTGCTCCAAGAACAACCCCGCTGACGCTCGCGAACCGTTCGAAAAGCACCCGGAGATGCGGATCAAGCTCGACGATATTGCCGTTTTTGCGGCCAACTGGCGGCCAAAGCCGGAGAATATTCGTGAAATTGCTGAAAAGTTAAATATAGGTTTGGACTCGCTGGTCCTTCTCGATGATAACCCGGTGGAGCGCGAAGCGGTTCGCCAGTTTCTGCCGGAGGTGGACGTGATCAGCTTGCCCGCCGATCCGTCGCGGTACGTGCGGGCGCTCGCCGAATACCTGATGTTCGAGACGACTTCGTTTACCGTTGAGGACGCCCAGCGGGCCGACCAGTATCGCGCGCGAGCACAGATCGCGGATCTCGAATCCTCAGCCGAGTCGATCGAGGATTTCCACCGCAGCCTGAAGATGCGGGCTATCGTCCGTCCTTTCGACGAGCTGAACCTGCCGCGGATCGCCCAGTTGATCGGCAAGACGAACCAGTTCAACCTGACCACGCGGCGCCATGGAGCAGAAAAGCTGCGGGAATTCATGGCGGATCCGGATTGCGTGCACCTGTACCTGCGGCTTCGCGACCGGTTCGCCGACCACGGTTTGGTGAGCGTGGCGATCGCCCGTCGCGAGGGCGAGGTCCTGGACATCGACACGTGGCTGATGAGTTGCCGGGTGATCGGTCGGACGGTTGAGGCCCAGATGCTTCATCATCTCTGCGTGGAGGCCCTTCGCCTCGGTTGTTCGCTTCTCCGCGGGACGTACGTTCCGACGGCGAAGAATGCGATGGTCGGCGACGTCTATGGCAGATACGGTTTCGAAGCGATTGAAGATCGTGACAAGACTACGGTCTGGCAGTATAATATAACGGCCAGGGGGGTCATCGAAAACGGTTTCATTGATTTGGTCGACCGCTGGGAGGAGAATGATGACGGTTCAGGAACGTCTTGAGGAGATCTTTCGCGGGGTGTTGAACCGCGAGGACATCGCGTTGACGGACGAGACGACGGCGGCTGACGTTCCCGGCTGGGATTCGGTGGCCCAGATCAACCTGATGGTCAGCATCGAGCAGTCCTTCGGCGTGCAGTTCACCGGGAATCAACTGGCTGAGTTCCGGAACGTCGGCGAATTGAGGCGTTTTCTCGAGGGCAGGGCTGGGGTATGAGGGACAGGCAGGCTCGTGGGGCGGATGCGAACAGACCATGGTTTTTGGGGGAGAAAGGTCATGACGGCGTGTGAACCGAGGGTCAGCATCGGCATGCCGGTCTACAACGGGGGCGAACTGCTCCGGGAGGCGGCGGACTCGCTGCTGGCTCAGGAGATGGGCGATCTGGAGTTGATCTTCTCGGACAACACCTCGACCGACGGCACGTCCGAGCTCTGCCGGGAGTACGCCCGTCGCGATCCGCGGGTTCGCTACTACCGCAACGACGCGAACATCGGCGCGTTCTCCAATTTTGAGCGCGTGGTGGAACTGGCGCGGGCGCCCTACTTCATGTGGGCGAGTCACGACGACTTGTGGGCGCCGCAATTTGTCTCTACGTGCCTGGCGGCCATGGCGTCGCCCGACGTGGTGCTGGCGTATCCGAAGTGCCTGGTGATCGAGCCGGACGGCCAGCCGTTCCGCCTCATCGACCATCACCAACTGACTTCCACCCTCGGGGTGTGCTCCCCGGTCCAGCGTCTGCGGCGGGTCCTGAAGGCCCCGGATTTCTGGGTCCTCTTCTACGGTCTGATGCGCACCGATGTGCTGCGACAGGTGCTTCCCATTTCGCGGGTTCACGCCAACGACTCCGTGCTCGTCGCTCTGATGTCGCTGCTGGGCCAGTTTGCCGACGTGCCGGAGGTCCTCTTCAAGTTCCGCCAGAAGGCCAACTCGGTGGCCATTCACAAGCGGGCGGACTTCCTGGGCGAAGCGGAGAAGAAAGCTTCGCGGAACTTCCGGAGCTTCTGGCCCGCCACGCGGAGCATCTGTTCGCGGAGCATGGGCATGCCGATCGCGCCCGTCCAGAAACTGGGAGTCTGCCTGTCGGCGTTCCGGTGGTACCTGAGCCGCTACACCAGCCGCGGGCGACGGCGGGCTCGCCAGCTGCTGACCTACAGGAAATCCCATTCCGTTCCGGTCCGCCAGACGGTGGAGAGTGACACGGGACGATGAAGCCGCCAACCGCCCAACCTCGCCGGGAACGAGGCCCGGCCTTGACGGACCGCGCCGGGTCAGGTCCGGACGGCTTTTCGAGGACCTGGGCGGTCTGGTTGCTGACCGCGGCGGCGGCTGCCATCGTGGCCGTCACCCTCTTTCCCTACGATTTTTTCTCCGGCGACGGACCCTACGGTTTGAATTACCGCCTGCCCCGGCTCGACCCGCCGGAGCGTGGCGACGTCGTGCGCAACGTTTTTTTGTTCCTTCCGTTGGGTTTCGCCGCGGCGTATGCGGGTGGTGCTGGAGGCCTGGGCCGCTGTGGCAGGGGGATTCTGGCGCTGGCCGCCGGGCTGGGCCTTTCGGCCGCGGTCGAGCTTCTGCAGATATTCCTTCCCGCCCGTTTGAGTTCAGTATTCGACCTGGCGGCCAACACGGTGGGGGCGGCGGCGGGGTGGGGTGTTCTGGAGCGTTGGGGCCGGACGGTTGTCCATGGGCTCTCGCTGGCCGGTGACTTCCTGCGACGGCGGACCTCGCCTCGCGCCCTGTGGCTGGGACTTCTGGGCTACGCGGGGCTCATGCTCCTGCTGGCCGGGCCTTTTCAACGTGCCAGCCGCCTGGACGGCTGGGACGACCGCTTCCATCTGATGCTGGGCAATGAGGCGGACGGTGAACGCCCGTGGCGCGGCCGGGTCCGTGAAGTCAGGATATTCGACCATGACCTGTCGGAAGAGCAGATCCGCCACATCTTCGACAAGGGGCAGAACTCGGACCTCGAGGATCCGCTGGCCCACTACGTCCTGACTTCGCCGGAGTCCCCAAACGATCTGGCGGGCCGCAACCCGCGGCTGGTCTGGCAGGGCGATCCACAAGACGCTGCAAGCGGTCAGGGCGTACGGTTGGGCAGGCACGGATGGCTCAAGAGCGAGGCGCCCATGACCGAACTGAGCCGCGCCATCCGGCGCAGCTCACGGTTCACCGTCGAAGCGAAGATTGCCACTGGCGACACCGACCAGTGGGGTCCCGCCCGCATCGTTTCGCTATCGGCCGATCCCCACCAGCGCAACTTCACCCTCGGCCAGGATGAGGGCGACGCCCTGGCCTTTCGCCTGCGGACGCCGGCCACCGGTCGCAACGGCATGCACCCGGCCCTCGTGGTGCCCGGCGTCTTCGCCGACCGCGACGAGCACCACGTCATCGTGACCTACAACGGGTACCAACTGGTCGCCCACGTGGACGGGCGGCGCCGCAGTCCCACGCTGGAACTGTCGCCGGGCCTGATCCTCTTTCGATTCCTTTTCCCCGCTGACTCACGGTTCATGGACGGCTACAAGTTCCTCTACATGTGCCTGGTGTTCGTGCCGCCGGGTCTGCTGCTGGCGATTCGGTTGGCCCAGAGGCCGACCCGCAGGATTCCGGTAGTTGCGGCGGCGCTGCTGCTCCTGGCGGTCTACCCGAACCTGATGGAGCGGGCTCTGGCCGCGGCCGCTGAGCGGGCGGTGCTGGCAGAGCACATTGGGGCTGGGGTGGTCCTGATGCTGCTGCCGTTTCCGATCATTGCCGCCGTCCGGGCCGTCCATCGGGAGCTTTCTATACGAGCGAGACCTTCACAATGACCATGCAATGCCCTACATCGAACAAGCCGAGCATCTGCTTTGTCGCCCACAACGCCTATGGCGCGGTCAGCGGACGGGACACCGGCCACGTCGGCGGCATCGAGCACCAGCAGGCCACGATGGCTCGATGGCTGAACCGGCACGGGTATCAGGTCAGCATGGTCACGTGGGACGTGGGCCAGGGTCTGGAGGCCGACATTGAGGGCATCCGCATCCTGGGCTTCTGCCGCCGCGACCAGGGTTTGCCGGTGGTCCGCTTCCTCCATCCCCGCTGGTCCGGCCTGTGGCGAGCGATGACGCGTGCGGACGCCGAGATCTACTACTACAACTGCGGCGACATGGGCTTGGGGCAGATGGTGGCCTGGTGCCGGCGCCGCGGCCGGAGCAGCGTGTATTCGGTGGCCAGCGAGCCCGACTGCGATCCCAAGCTGCCGGTGCTCAAGCCTCTGCGGGAACGGTTCCTTTACCGCTACGGCCTGACCCATGCCGACCGGATCGTCGTCCAGACCCGCCGCCAGCAGGAGATGCTGCAGGAGGGTTTCGGTCTGCAATCCCGACTGATCCGGACTCCCACCGACGGCCCGGACGAGACGGACTACGAGCCGCCGGAGTCACCCGACCCGCAGACCGCCCGCGTGCTGTGGGTAGCCCGCATCAGTCCCGAGAAGCGTCTGGGCGTTCTTCTGGATGTGGCCGAAGCCTGTCCGGACGTGTTCTTCGAGGTGGTGGGGGCGGCGAACGCGGAGAACGACCAGACCAGGGCGCTGCTCCAGCGTGCAGCGGCGCTGCCCAACGTGACCATGCACGGGCGGGTGGCCTACGACCGGATGCCCGAGTTCTATCGACGTGCCTCCCTCCTATGCTGCACCTCGGCCTACGAGGGGTTTCCCAACACCTTCCTTGAGGCTTGGTCTCTCGGCGTTCCCGTCGTCTCGACCTTTGACCCGGACGACCTTGTTCGTCATAATGAACTGGGGTGGGTGGCCCAGGACGTTCCGGGGCTGGCCCGGTGCATCCGTCAGGCCCTTCGGTCGCCCGAAGCATGGAGTGCCGCGTCGCGGGCGGCCCGTGGGTATTACCTGGCCAACCATCAGTTGGACGCGTGCATGCGAATGTTCGAGGAAGTCTTTCGTGACGTCTCGCGGGACAAAGGGAGGCGGGCGTGAGAGTCGCCATATTCAGTCGCTATCCGCGGGACGTCAATCAGCCGCGAGGCGGGGTCGAGTCCGTGACCGTCAGCCTGGTGCGTTCGCTGGCCCGTCTGGACGGCCTTGACATTCACGTGGTCACCCTGGAAAAGGACCTGGCCGATGTCCTGGTCGAGCGTCACGACGGGGCCGCGGTTCACCGTCTGCCGGCGTCCCGTTGGCCGCAGATGCTCGACATTCTCGGCGGGCCGGGGCGCAGACGCCTGGTGGACTACATCCTCGATCTGCACCCGGACGTCGTCCACGCCCACGAGACCCACGGTCTGATGTTGGGAGGTCTGCCGCTGCCTTTCGTCTTCACCGTCCACGGTTTTGACCACGCCAACCTCGAGGCCGAAGGCGACCTGGCGGCCCGGGTACGTTCGCCGCTGTGGCGGATGGTCGAGAAGTACGGCCTGTCCCACCAGCACAGCATCATCTCCATCACGCCCTACGTACGCCGGATGATCGAGCCGCTGACCGGAGCCCGGATCCACGACATCGACAACCCCGTGGACTATCGCTTCTTTGAGACCTCTCGCGATGAGCAGCCCGGGCGGGTCTTTTTTGCCGGATGGATCACCGAGCGCAAAAACCCTCTCGGAGTGCTCGAGGCGTTCGCCCGCGTCCGGCGGCGGGGAATTGAGGCGACCGTGGCCATCGCGGGCGAGGCCAGGGAGCAGGAGTATCGCGACCGCCTTCTCGCCTGCATCGAACGCGAGAAGCTGGCCGATCGGGTCGAGTTTCTGGGGCACGTTCGCCACGACCGTCTGCCGGCGGAACTGGCCCGCAGCGCCCTGTTCGTGTTGCCGTCGCGCCAGGAGAACTCTCCCATGGCCATCGCCGAGGCCATGGCGGTGGGAGTGCCGGTAATCGCGTCCAACCGCTGCGGCATGCCTTTCATGATCCGCGAGGGCGAATCCGGGTACCTGATCGAACCCGACGACCACGACGAAATCGCCGACCGGATGGCCAGGATCCTGACCGACTGCGCACTGCGGGCGCGGATGGGGCAGGTGGGGCGGAGCATCGCCATGGAGCGGTTCCATCCCGACACCGTGGCCCGCAAGACCGTCGAGGTGTACCGCACGTTGATCGATTCGGGCAAGGGGGGTGTCCGGTCCCGCGTCGAAGGCGCGAACTAGGCCTCGCGTTGGCGAGGGACAGGAGAGGAACGCAACGGCATTCATGGTGGATATTGAACGGCAGACAGCCGGGATTCTGAACGACGCGAGCGTGGCGATGGCGCTGGGCGCGCGGTCCTACGCCGCCGCGCCTTTCTCGCCGTCCGAGGCGTATCCCGAGTATCCTCTGGACCAAACCACCCTTTGCGACCAACGCAACGAGGCGTATGCCGCCGTCCGCGAGGTTCTTTTCCGGCTGGACCTCGATCGCGAGCGTTTCGGCTCGGCTGAATGGAATCCGTTGGGCCGGTTCATCGGGCCGGGCCGGACGGTGGTCCTGAAGCCCAACTTCGTTCGCGACTTCCGTCAGACCCAGACCGGGCACGGCGACTGCCTGATTACCCACGGTTCGGTCATTCGCGCCGTGGTCGACTACGCCTACAAGGCTCTGGCTGGACGCGGGCGGATCATCATCGCCGATGCACCGCATAACGACGCCGATTTCGATGCCGTCCGCCGGATCGCGGGCCTCGACGAGATCCAGGACTTCTACCGTCGCGCAGCCGGGTTCGAAATCGAGGTGATCGACCTTCGGCCGGAAAAGGCGCGGCTGGTCAACAGCCTGATCGTCGGCCACGACCGGCTGCCCGGCGACCCAGCCGGTTACGCCGCGGTCAATCTCGGCAAGCGGTCGATGTTCGCCGAAGTGGAGCACCTGTGCGGCCTGATCTACGGCGCCGACTACGACATCGATGAGGTCCGCCGCCACCATCGCGACGGCGCTCACGAATACCTGATTTCGCGAACCGTCCTTCAGGCCGACTGCGTGATCGTCCTTTCGAAGCTCAAGACGCACAAGAAGGTCGGGCTGACCGTCAACCTCAAGAACCTGGTCGGCATCAACGGCAACAAGAATTGGCTGCCGCATCATCGGGAAGGCAGCCCGTCCAACGGCGGCGATCAGTTTCCCGACGACCGGGCGATCCACCGGCTGGAGCGGGCGGTTCTCACGCCGTTCAAGCGGGCCTTTCGCCGGCTGGGACCGCTGCGTCCGGTGCTGGCTTGGCCGGCCATGGAGTTGGGCAAACTCGTCTTCGGCGACACCAACGCCGGCACCATCCGCTCGGGCAACTGGCACGGCAACGACACCACCTGGCGGATGGCGGTCGATCTGAACCGCATCCTGCTCTACGCCGACCCGGACGGCGGCCTGCACGATCGCCCGGTCCGACAGGTGTTCTGTGTGGTCGATGGGATCGTCGCCGGAGAAGGCGAAGGGCCGCTGGACCCGACGCCGCGGCCGGCCGGGGCGGTGATCGCCGGAGCCAACCCATTGGCGGTGGATCTGGCGTGCGCGCGGTTCATGGGCATGGATTGGCGGCGGCTGCCGATCCTGCACGGGGCGTTGAGGGACCATCCGCTGCCGCTATTGGCGGCGACGCGCGAGCAGGTGCGGGTTCATGTGGCCGGATCGTCCGAGCCGCTGGGTCTGGACGATCTGGCCGGGTCCGATCCGCCGTTCCGGATGCCTTGCGGCTGGAGACGGCAGCTCGAAATCGCCGATTTACCGTCGAGGGATTCGACCGATGAGCGGTAGCGGCAAAAGCATCGGGCAACGTTTGGTCGGCTGCGGGGTTTGGGCGACCGAGGCCTCGCTGTACGCGACGAGTCTGGCCGCGGTCGGCGTGCTCCAGAAGCTGCGCCGGCCGAAGAGGCGGCGTGAGAAAGGCCTGCGGCTGATCGTGACCGGGCGGTTCGACAGCCTTAACTGGTGTCGGGCGCACCTGTTGCCATTGGCTGAGGCGGAGTGCCTTGAGCGGATCGTGGCCGTGGTGGACGGTCCGACCTACGAACACGAGAAGATCACCTACCGTCATCCGCCGGCCTGGCTGACCCGGCTGCTCGGGCGCGCCGCGTCGAAGGCGATCTGGGTGGCCGGTCTGGCCGCCCGCACGCGGCCGGACATCATCATGGGGTTCCACATCGTTCCAGGAGCACTGACGGTGCTGCTGGTTTCCTCAGCCATCGGGGCTCGCAGCGTCTATCAGATGACCGCCGGCCCCGTCGAACTGATCGGCGGCGGGATCGGCACCGAGTGCCCGCTTTCCGGCCGGCTGGCCTGGCCGTCGCCGCTGCTGGAGCGTCTGGCCTTGCGGTTGGTCCATCATTTCGATGCGGTGGTGGTTCGAGGCACGGGAGCGAGGGATTTCCTTCTGAACCGCCGGTCGGTCCGGGCGGTGGCGATCATTCCGGGCAGTATCGACACCAACCGTTTTGCCGGCGACCGTGAGCGGGTCTACGACCTGGCCTACGTCGGGCGGCTCGAACCGATCAAGCAGCCGCTGCAGTTCCTCCACGTCGTTGCGGCCCTCTGCCGACGCCGTCCGAACGTGCGGGCGGCGGTGGTCGGCGGTGGCGCCCTCGATCGGGCGATGCGGGACGAAGCGGCACGGTTGGGACTGGACGGTACGGTTGAGTTCCTGGGCCACGTCCAGGAGGTCGAGGACGTGCTGAGGCGGACAAAGGTCTTCGTCCTCACTTCGCGTTCCGAAGGGCTGTCGATCGCCATGGCCGAGGCGATGGCGGCCGGCGCGGTGCCGGTGGTGGCGGACGTGGGCGACCTGGGCGATCTGGTCCAGGACGGCCGGACGGGCTACCTGGTTCCGCCGGGAGACTTCGAGGCCTACGCCACGCGGTGCGACCGCGTGCTGTCCGATCCGGACCTCCGGCAACGCTGCTCGGAGGCGGCCCGCATCGCCGCCGCCGAGAACAACGCGATCATGAACGTCACCCGCCGGTGGCAGCAGTGCCTGACCGCAGCGGTCCGCAGTCCGACTGCCAAGCCGTCGCCGAAAGGTCCGTTGGGTCCGCCGGCTGACGAAATCGCCCACGGCTCCACGGCTTCGCGACTCTACCAGTGGTGGCTCAAAGCGGTTCCGCCCGCCTGTAAGCGCCTCGCCGCCAAGCCGCTGACCCTGGTGCCGCCGCGCTGCCTGCTGGGTTCGCAGTTCAGCCGCCAGACATACTTCATCGAGCACAGCGAACGCTGGACGGACTCCCGCATCCGGCGGTATCAGTTGCACCGCCTTCGCCAGGTCCTGCAGTTGGCCGGGGAGACGACCCCGTTCTATCAAGAGATGTTTCGGCAGGTCCGATTCGACCCCCGCAGCCTGGCCGATCCGGACGAGCTTCGCCGCCTGCCCACCATCGACCGCCAGACCATTCGGCGGCACCTGCCGCGAATGTGCACGATCAATCCCCGTTCGGACGGGGTTGATATGGTCTCCACCGGCGGCACCAGCGGCATGCCTCTGCACTTCTACATCAACTCCGACCGGTCGTCGGTCGAGTACGCCTTCCTGGTCGCCAGTTGGCGGCGGGCCGGATACCGGCTTGGCATGCCGCTGGCGGTGCTGCGAGGCCACGTAGTCCGACCGGACGCCGACGGCCTGCACCACGAGTACGAGCCGATCCTCCGCCACCACTACTATAGCAGCTTTCATCTGAGCGACGAGAACATCGGCCGGTATCTGGACCACATCGCCGGTCTCGGGCCGTGCTTCCTGCACGTCTATCCGTCATCGGTGCTCGCCCTGGCCCGCCACATTCTCCGCTGCGGCCGGTCCGCCCCGGACAACATCCGCGGCATCATCGCCGAATCCGAGATCGTCTATCCGGATCAGCGACGGATGGTCGAGGAGGTCTTCGGCTGCCGCTACTTCTCCTGCTACGGCCATACCGAAAAGCTCGTCCTCGCCGCTGAGTGCGAACACACCGGCGACTACCACGTCTGGCCGACCTACGGCTATTTCGAACTCCTCGACGGCGCCGGCCGGACCGTCGCCACGCCGGGACAGCGGGGCGAGATCGTCGCCACCGGGTTCATCAATCAGGTCGTGCCGTTTGTTCGCTATCGCTCCGGCGACACCGCCGAGTATGTCGCCGACCGCTGCCCGCGCTGCGG
>JAAYCJ010000134.1 GCA_012729815.1 Phycisphaerae bacterium
CACCAATCAGCGGTACGAAGGCCTGCGGGCCGATCAACACGTCGGCGTCCTGGAGAACGCCCACCTGCGGCTGGAACTGGACCTCTGGAGCGGGGCGATCCGAAGCCTCCATGACAAATCCGGTGGGTGGGAAGTCGTTCCCGAGAGCTTCCCCTTCGGTAACGTGATCGTCCGCGAGCAGGACTGCGGCAACTTCTGGCAGTACAACGGGCCCTGCCGGGGCGATGCGTTCAGCCCCATGCCGGGACGCTATCCGCTGCCCGCGATTGAATCCCCGCGCGCGGACTTTTCCGCCAATTACCATGGCGACGGAACGATCCGCTCCGGAAGGGCCATGGCCCAGATGGCGATCGAGCATCCGTTCGGCGAGGGCCACTTCGCCACCCGCGTCCGCGTCTACGCCGGACTGCCCCGGATCGACATCCGCACCACTCTGATCAACCGCGACCGGCGGGTGCGCTACCGCATGGCCCTGCCGACCACCATCAGGGACGGAAGCATCGTCCACGAGATCCCCTTCGGCGCGATCGAACGCGGTGAGGGCGAGTTCCCAGCCCAGAACTGGATCGACTACACCGGCGACGGCCGTGGCGTGGGCCTGCTCAACCGCGGCCTGCCCGGCAACAACGTGGTCGACGGCGTGATGATGCTTTCGCTGCTCAAGTGCACCGCCATCAAGGAGGGCTACGCCGAGGTCGGAGGCTTCAAACTCGAGACCCCCACCGAGGGCGGATATGAGATCGGCAAGACCCACACCTTCGACTATGCGATTGTTCCGCACACGGGCGACTGGCGGGAAGCACGGCTGTATCGCCACGGAGCGCAGTTCAACGCCCCGCTGATCGCCCTGACCGCCGCCGGACACGATGGACCGCTGCCCCCAAGAATGAGTTTTGCGGAAGTCTCAGCGGACAATGTGGTGCTCTCGACTCTCCGATCTTCGGAAGGCGGTACCGTCGTTCGCGTCTATGAGGCACAAGGGCGCAGTACTCAGGGCGCCCGCCTGCGGCTGTTCCGACCGATCAGGCGATGCTGCCGGACCAACCTGATTGAGACCGAATGCCAGGCCGTCGAGATCGAAGACAACAGGAAGGGCTTTCGCTTCGATCTGAACCCGTTCGAAATCAAGACGTTCAGGGTCGACACCGAGTAGGCAGCGATCTTCTCAACCGCGATCAAACCGGATGTGGTGCGGGCCTTGGCCAACCGTCAGTGCCGGAAGCGTCGTGACCGTGTAGGTGGATACAGCCACGGGGTGCGGGACCAGGGGGCACAACGCGCCATCCAGCGATGCGGCCGACACCGATTGCCAGCCGGAGATCCGTGGCGGGGCCACGACGGCTTGGCAATCCGCTGGCACGACCAGATCGAGAGTCAGGTCCTCCGCGGTCCTTCGCCAGGAGACTTCGATGTATCCGTGCGGTGTGGCGACGCGGCCTTGGGCGTGCGCCAGATCGTGCGGAGCGACCCGCACGGAAAAGACGCGGTGGCCCGGCTCCAACGGGACGACGCCGAGGAACTGATGGACCATCGTCCAGAGCGGATGGGCGGCGAATCCGAAACAGCAGCCCATCGACCGTTCGAGGGCGAACTCGCTTTCCCACGTGGTGGTCGCCCCGGCTTCCAGCATCTTGCCGTACAGCCGCCGGATTTCAGCCGGCACCAGCGCGTCCATGTCGAGCATGGCCAGCGCCTCATGGAAGAACGTGGTCTGATTGACCTGGCTGGGCACGTCGCACGCCGCCGGGTCGCACACCGTCCGCAGCGCGGTGTGCAAACGGTCTTCATCACCGAGGCGGGCCAGCACAGCCATGGCGTTGGTGGTCTGGCTGACCGATTCGCTGATCCGGCCGTCGTAGATGCCGTCGATGTAGGCCCGCCGCTGCGGCGACCAGTAGCGCCGGTTGGCGGCCGCCCGAATCTCCCGTGCCGCCTTCAGCCAGCGCTTGGCCTGTTGCGTCTTGCCCAACGCCTTCGCCATTCGCGCCGCGCACTCGAGCGACAACACCAGATGTCCCGCAAAGAACGTGACTTCCCAGGAATCCCGCACGTTTGAGTTCACGTCGCTGGGACGCGTGTCGATTCCGCTCCACTCGCACCAGTGACTGCCCGGTGTGTTTCGCGGCACGCCCTCCGATCCGATGTACGCGAACAGGACGTCGAAGATCCGCTCGCAGACGCACAGCATCTCCTCGTGCCGCGGATCGGGCCCGCCGTAGAGCCAGTCGAGATAAACCACCAGCGGATACGTGTAGGTCGGGAAGATGTACTGGTTGGCCGCCGTCTGCTCGGCGTCGTAGATGCTCGGGATCGTGCTGGGAATAAAGCCGTCGGCCAGTTGCCCGCGGGCGAACATTCGCAGGGTCTGGCGGTGCATCTCGTGCCGCCCGAACATCTGCAGGTGCATCATCTCCTGGAACGGCTCGATCCACATGTTCTGCTCGCGGGCCGCGTCGCAGATGTGCCAATCCTGGTTCTTAACTTCCATGGTGCGGCGGCAAATGCCAAAGATACGATTCATCAGTTCATCGGAGCAGGAAAAGTCCGTCTCCCGCTCGACCGGGGCCGCGCTCTCGACCATTCCGACCGCGAAGACCTTCACGCGCTTGCGGCCGTCCTCGTCCGGCTGAAGGTTGCGAAAGTGCGCTTCCAGGTAGCGGGCGCCCTTGGTGTCGAATATCTCCCACCGTTGGCGGCCGCCGCGGCTGGTGTAGCGGTCCGCGTACCGCTGCTCCGCCGCGCTTTCCGGCAGCAGCAGGCACACCACGCGGTTGCGCCCCAGCGCCTCGCCATGGGCCAGATCGACCACCACGCCCGCCGGCGCCTCGAACTCGATGAAGGGATACCCGTACATCTCCTGGCCGAGGTCCACCACCAAACCCAACCCATCGGAACTGTTCTCCTGCAGGACCACCGGTCCTCGCTCGGGTTCGGTGATGGCGTCCGCGTTCCATACCACGATGCTGCTGCCCACGTAGGTCTGCTGAATCTCCTTCGCCGGCTCGTAATACGTCTGTGGCGTCCTGCCGTTGCTGCCAGCCGAGAAGTACCCGATCATCCGCGTCGGACAACGCACGATCCGCCGCATATGCGGCACGGTCCGAAGTTCCAGTTCCTTCGGCCAATACCGTTCGCTGTCGGACACGACGACGGCGCTCTGCCAGTGACGATCGTCAAACTCCGCCGACAACCAGCCGGGCTCCGCCTGCCGCGTATCAAGCCACTCCTGATGGCCGTACTGATGCGTCATGAACGGCGGGTCCGCCTCGTACTCGCTCGCCCAGCGGGCCTTCCACGTCTCGTCGCTGCCGAACGAGAGTTCCGCAGAATCGAATTGAAGGACAAAGCCTCCGCGCACCGGCCAAAGCCGCGAGGTCTTGGCGTGCCGCTGGAGAACCAAAGCGGCGATCACGTTGACTCCCGCCGTCAGCCGGGTGGCCACGTCGTAGACGTCCACCTGTTTGTATCGCGGATCGGTGGTCACCGGACCGCGCCCGACGACCTCGCCATTGACAAACAGAAGATAGCGGCAGTCGGCTGAGACATGAACGATCGCCTCCGCGGGCGACCTGCCCAGTTCGAACGCCTTGCGAAACTGCACGAACGCATTGTCCGGCTTCTGCTGCCCGCTCAGCCAGATCCAACGGGCATGAGTCGCCGCCCAATTCTGCTCAGACATCGGTTTGACCTCGATCAGTTGGTTCCTTGATTCAGGATAATCCACAAGGGACCATCGGCTTTCAAGACCAAACAGCGTGCCTCGCATGCCCGATTCCAGCAACACCCTCTTGGAAACGCGATTGTGGCCTCTAGCGAATCGCTCTATACTGGTAATGACGACTCGTGATAAGGAGACGACAGGCCGATGTCAGATAGTGACAATGGACGGGTATCAGTAGCGGTTATCGGCGCGGGCAGCCGCGGGATGACCAGCTATGGGAAGTACATCGAGGATCACCCCGAACTGGCCCATGTGGTGGCGGTGGCTGAGCCGCGGGATTACCATCGCAATGAGATGGTGCGTCGGCATAACATCCCCGCCGAGAACGTGTTCCGTACGTGGCAGGAGTTGCTTGACCGCCCGAAATTGGCCGATGCGGTCATCGTCGCCACGACAGAGCGGCTGCACACCGCTCCATCCGTGCGGGCGGCCCAGAAGGGGTATCACATCCTGCTGGAAAAGCCGATGGCTTCGACCGCCGATGAGTGCATCGAGATCGTCGCCGCGGCCAAGCGGCACAACATCGTCCTGGCGGTCTGTCATGTGCTGCGCTACGCGCCATTCTACGTGAAGATCAAGGAGATCATCGATTCGGGGTCGTTGGGCGAGATTTGCACGATTCAGCACATGGAAGGGGTGGCCTGGTGGCACCACGCCCATTCGTTCGTCCGCGGCAACTTCCGCAACGTGGCGGGGTCGTCATTCGTATTACTGGCCAAATCGTGCCACGATATCGACATCCTCCGCTGGTGGATCGACCGGCCGTGTCTCCGTGTTTCCTCATTCGGGCATCTGAAACACTTCCGCCGTGAAGCGGCGCCGCCAGAGGCGGCGGAGCGCTGCATGGACTGCCCGCTGGCCGACGAGCGGTGCCCGTATTCGGCCAAGCGGTTCTATTTTGGCAAGCTCAATCAGTCCGGGTTCGGTTGGCCGCTGGCGATGGTGATCGAGGAGCCGGACTCAGCGGCCCTGGAAAAGGCCTTGCGCGAGGGTCCGTACGGCCGTTGCGTCTACGCGTGCGATAACGACGTGATGGACAGCCAGGTGGTCAACATGGAGTTTGAAGACGGTATCACCGCCGGCTTTACCCTCAGCGCGTTCACGCCGCATGGCCGCAAGGTCCGCGTGATGGGCTCGAAAGGGTATCTCGAGGGCGAGGAGCAGATGATCCGCGTGCTCGATTTCCTTTCCGAGCAGTGGACCGAGTACGACGTGAACAAGCTGGCCGCGGACATGACGGGCGGCCACGGCGGTGGCGATCAGGGGTTGATGAAGGCGTTTTTCGGGGCCATCGGCAATGGAAGCGCCGTGGCGATCCGCACCGGACCCGACGTGACCCTCGACTCCCACCTGATCGTGTTCGCGGCTGAGAAGGCCCGCCTGGAGCGCCGCGTCGTCGAGATGTCTGAGATGTACGCGGGCCTCAAGCCGCCCACCAACGCCTAAGCTTCGTTGGTTCTCACGTAGACCAGCACGGAGCAGGCGGATCACGCGCGAAGAAATCGGCAGGTCCAGTTCGTCAGATAGAATTCCCCTCTTGATCTTTTACGTTTTGGCCGATATATTGCGCTTATAGGCTATGGTGTGTATATCGTTCACATCGCTTATATCGATTACTGCAATCTGGAGGAGCAGTCATGGCCATCAAGCATGGGACCGGTCAGGCGAGTGCTCGTGGTGGGGAGTTTGTGGGGACCAAGGAGGCGGCTGCGGAGCTTGGGGTCAGTGAGGCGACGATGCGTCGCTGGTTGGCGGAGGGCCGGATCGCCGGCCGGCGGGTGGGCAAGCAGTGGCGGATCGCGCGCAGCGAATTGGGCCGGGCGGTGCGGGTGCCGGAGGTTAGCGAGGGTGAGCTGGCATCGGTCGGTTCGGAACTGCTGGCGCGGCTGGACCGCGAGCTTTCGGCGGCGCTGGGTGAAGAAGATGTTCCATTGCCGGAAGAACTGGCTGACTGGGCCTCACCGGGCGCGGCGAGATTGATACGGCAGGCGATTCGGGAGGGCGTGTCCGATCTGCACATTGAACCGGGCGCCGAGACGGTCAAGATTCGCAAGCGGATCGATGGTCTGCTGCACGACGTGGTCACGTTGTCCCGCGAGTCGGGCAAGGCGCTGGTGGATCGGATCAAGGAGACCTCAGCGATGGACGCGACCGAGCGGAGTCGGCCGCAGTTCTCGGTGGTTCGGACGCAGATCGGCGGCGAGACAATCGATCTGCATCTGGCTACGTTCCCAGCGTGGCGCGGCGAGTCGCTGACCATCCGCCTGATGCATCCGTCGCGGATCAAGCTTGGGTTGGAGCATCTGGGGTTTGAGCCGGACCAACTGGCGGCGTATCGGCGGATTATTCACATGCCGTACGGCTTGGTGCTCGGCGGCGGTCCGGCCGGCTGCGGCAAGACCACGACTGTCTATTCGACCTTGTTCGAGCTTTCCGGGCCGGGAGTCAAGGTCATGACGGCTGAGAACCCGGTCGAGTACGACATCGAGGGGATGACGCAGATGCAGATCGATCCGGCGATCGGGGTGGGCTATTCGCAGGCGATCTACTCGATGATGCGATCGGCTCCGAACATCATGTTTGTCGGCGAGTTGCTCGATCTGCAGACGGCTGAGCAGTTGGTACAGGCGGCGATGACGGGGCATATGGTGTTTTCGCTGGTGCACGCGGGGACGACGATCGGGATCATTGGGCGGCTGATCGATCTGGGGTTGGAGCGGCGCATGATCGGGTCG
The DNA here is from genome assembly GCA_012729815.1 of Phycisphaerae bacterium. NCBI lineage: Bacteria > Pseudomonadati > Planctomycetota > Phycisphaerae > Phycisphaerae bacterium. Next base: position 6,457 of record JAAYCJ010000134.1, read on the forward strand.
GCGGTGCGCGGCCTGTTCACCCAGCGGCTATTGCGGTTGATCTGTCCGGAATGCAAGGTGGAGTACGATCCGCAAGACCAGGAGTTGACCGCGTTGGGTCTTGATCCGCACGATCGGTCGCGGACGTTCTGGTGCGGGAAAGGCTGTGCTGCGTGTAATCAGACCGGATATCGAGGCCGGACGGCGGTTTTTGAGGTGCTGGAGATGACGGATGAGCTTCGCGAGGCGATTGTGGCTGAGGCGTCGCCGTCGCGGTTGGCGGAGATCGCCCATGCTCAGGGTTGGAGGCCGTTGCGCGAGGTGGCGCTGGCGAAGCTATACGGCGGGGAGACGACTCTGGCTGAGGCAACGTGTGTGGCGTTCGACTCCTGAGCTGGGCCAGGAGGGGGTTGACTTTTTGCTGTCTGGGTGTTACAGTGCGGACAGATTGCTAAACTGTACAGCCCAGATGGCGAGAAAATGAGAACGGCAATACCACAAGTTGAGCCTTTTCAACGGGTTGAGAGCTATTTGCGGTCGGTGGTCGATGCGGCATCGCCGGGGGAGCGGCTGCCGTCGGTTCGGACGGTGATGCGTCAGTGCCGGGTCAGCAAGGCGTTGGCCGATCGCGTTTTGTCGCGATTTCAGGGGGAGGGGCTGATCGAATCGCGTCCGCGTTCGGGCCTGTTTCGGGCGGGTCGGCCGGCCGTGAGGGAGCGGGTGATTGACTACCTGTTTTTTGGTGCGCACGGCGGGCTGGTGCGAGGCGGTTTCCACAGCGAGTTGATTGCGTGTGTGGCGGCTGAGCTGGCGGGTCGGTCGGAGTTTCTTCGGGTTCGCATCATGCGGAACGAGCCGGATCCGCAGGGGGTGGTGGAGAACATCATCCGTCGCGACGGGGCGGAGGTGGTCACATGCAGCCTGAGGGTCAGCGACATTCCTTATCTGAAGATGCTCAGGGACGCGGGCGTGCTTTGTTTGAATCTGCTGCCGAACCTGGCTGAGCCGATTTCGCCGATGCTGAGCCTCGACGACGCCGGAATGGTCCGCGGGCAGATTGAATACCTGACGGGACTGGGCCACCGGCGGATCGGGTACCTTCACAGCGTGCAGGAGGGTGAGTTTCACCGGCCCGTGAACCATCGGCTTGACGCGTTCTATCGTCTGGCGATGGAGTACCGGCTTGAGGTGGAGCCGGAGTGGGTGCGTTCTGTCGGCTGGGATCAGGACCGCATCCGGAGTGAGACGCGGGTGCTGCTGGCGATGGAGCGGCGGCCGACGGCGTTGATTATCTCGGACCCGCACGTGAATCCCGTGTACGCTGAGCTTCGCGCTGGAGGGTTGACGCCGGGTGTGGAGATCAGCGTGGTCGGGACGGACGACCTGCCGTGGGCTGCGCACGTCGATCCGCCGCTGACGTCGCTGCGGGTTCCTCGCACGCGGGCGGCCCGGACCCTGTGCGAGATGCTGGATATGCTCAGGAAGGGCGAAGACCCCGGTGTGCGCTATATCGAAACGGAAATGATGATACGCCGTTCAGCCAATGCCCCGAGGAGTTAACCATGACGACCCTGGTCGGATTTCGAGAGGTCTGGCGAGGAGTTTGTGGGCACAGGCGCGGCGGGTTCACGCTGATCGAACTTCTGGTGGTGGTGGCGATCATCGCGGTGCTGGTGGCGGTTCTTTTGCCGGCGCTGAATTCGGCGCGCGAGCAGGCGCGGCGTGCGGTCTGCAAGAGCAATTTGCGCAACGTGGTGGTTTCGTTCACGCTGTACGCTGAGGAGAACGCCGGTCGGTTTCCGCTGACGGACGGTCGGACGGAAGACGGCGGGACGGCCAACTACGACAACTGGCTTCGGATCGCTTCCGGCTTTCAGCAGTTCAGTTACTGGCCGCTGCTTGCGCCCCGCCAGCAGTGGTCGAGCAGCGGGTACTGGATCATTCACGAGTTGCGGGGCGTGCTTCGCGACCCGCGGCTGCTCTACTGTCCTTCGGACGACTACCGCGCCGAGGTCGACTTCAGTCTGAATCCGTGGGCGTCGGGCGGGCATCGGGTCAGTTACGCGTACCGCGGCACGACGACTCCGCCGGACGGGAGGCGTTACAACTACAACCTGGGCGGCCCGGACTCGCTATCGGACGAGGCGAGGGTCATGGTCGCCGATCGGTTCGCGGGCGACCCGGAGATATATCCTCGCGCCCATGCCCCGGACTACTACAACGTGGGACGGTCTGACGGCGGCGTACGGGCGGTGTTTGACGGAGACGGTCAGATCGCCGCCTTTTCGATCGTATGGAACCGTCGTGCCGTCTGGTCCGAATTTGACGTACGGTAGAGGATGCGGACGATGAACCATGATCTACAAGGACCGGCCAAGCGGGCCCGATCGTCGGTCGGGGGTTTTACACTGATCGAGCTTCTGGTGGTGGTGGCGATCATCGCGGTGCTGGTTTCGCTGCTGCTGCCGGCGCTGAGCGCCGCGCGGGAGCAGGCCCGGCGGGTCGTCTGCGTCAGCAATCAGCGGAGTTTGGTTCAAGCGTTTATGTTGTACGCCGGCGACCACGGCGACCGCTTCGCGCCCGGATGCGGGGCCAGCGGCTACCGGTCGAACTACGACATATATCTTGAGATCGGCGGCAGCGGGGCGGACTACTACGTTAAATACAGCTACTGGACGCTGCTCTTTGCCAATCTGCTGCCTCAGCCGCGGAGTCTCTACTGCCCATCGGATAGCAGGTACACGTACGCGACCCACTACCCCGAAGGTTCGACCAACGGCATCTGGCACGGGCGGGTCAGCTATCCGTTCCGCGGGATTACGCCCGTCCACAGCGGCTCGAACAAGGATCCGGTGTATATCCGCTGGGGCAACTACAACGGTCCGAACCGCGTGACAGACCCAACGCAGGCCATGACGGCCGATCAGTTCATGGGCGCGGTGCTCCTTCACGCGAACGGGTACAACGTCGGCTACAGCGACGGCAGCGCACGGAGCGTGCACGACAGGAACGGGCAGTTGCTCGAATGGAGCGTTTTCTGGGCCGATTCGAGAAAAGCAAGAAACGAATGCTGGTCGCTGTTCGATCAGCAATAGCCCGTGCGGCCATCCTGGATTCTCAAGGAAAGGCGAAATCGGCATGCCGTGTTCCATGTTTTGTGTGTTGGCCCTCGTCCTGGCGGTGACGTTCCGGGCCATTCCCGCTCAGGCGACGATCAAGACCGTGCGGCAGACCATGGACATCGGAGACTACCGCATCACCAACATCGGCCGATGGACCGCCGATACGCGCAAGGACGACCGGCCGGAGGATCTGTGGCGGTACTACATGCACGGTGTGGTGGACCATTTCGCCACGCCGGTGCCGTGGGAGGCGATGCTGGGACCGGACCAGGCGGCGGAGGGGTGGCTGACCGATCAGCCGATCGACACGCCGTACAAGCAGTCGAATATGCCGGCCCTCGTTCTGGACTGCACGGGCAAGCTGCCGTTCGGGCCGCAGCTCGAAACGGAAAAGGATCGGGTTCCGTCGCGGCAGATCGACCTGGCCCAACCGGTGCCGGTTGACATGGCCGCCGTTCGCGGCAAGCGGCTGCGTCTGTTCGTGTGGCACAAGGGCGACGACATCGGGGCCCGGAACAACTGCTGGCACAGCGCCGACATTTACGTGACGGTTCGCGACGCCGACGGCAATCCGCTCTCGGCGCATGAGGGGTACTTCCAGACGCTGCGAACGTTCCCGTGGCACTGCTACTACACCGACACGTTCGTGCCGGAGGAGGCAGCGGGCGTGTATCTGCGGTTCTACAACAAGTTTCACGGCGTGGCGTATTTCTCGAACCTTTCGTGGGAAGTAGTAAACGATTCGAACACCTACGACAACAACGAGAAACAGGACCCGTTCTCGGGGAGTCTGGCGTTCAACCCGATCTATCAGGAGATGCCGTATCACCTGAAGTGGGGGTTCGGATCGAAGTATCCGTGGCGGTTCGTGCTGGGCGAGAAGATCGGCCTGGCCGGCCAGCCGTACGACATTACCACCAACGAGGGCTTCCGCAAATACTACCTCGAGGAGGCCAGGACCGAGCCGGAGCACATGAACCACGGCATCCTGTACATGCAGTCGATGTACCGCAACGGGATGGCGGGCAAGATGCTGCCTCCGATGGAGGACGGGTGGCTGGAGAACTTCGCGAAGGTGTTGATGGACGATCAGGATCCGGAGACGGGTTACTGGCACGATGGGGTCAATCTGAGCCTGGGCCTGACGTTTCACCTGGTGGACATGCACTTTCGCTACTATGACATGCCGCGGCCGGACCGCGAGGACCAGGTTTCCCGCGGCCACGCGCTGGTCCAGTACATTCCGCGAGCGAAGGAGATCATTCTCACGTCGCTGGCTCAGCAGTCGTCGTACACCGACGAGCAGGGCGTGCATCGCAAGGCGGCTTGGAACTGGCCGGCGTACCGGCTGACGACCCAGCCGGACCAGTACGAACAGAAGTGCTACCTGGGTACGACGTGGGACGCGATCTGCCTGATCCGCCGGTGCTCGCGTTATGTGGACGAGGACCTGCAGGAACAGGTGTACGAATCGGTCAAGGCGGCGTTCCGGTACGTGCTGCACGAGATGGTCTACGAGGATGGGACGTTTCGCCAGCGGGATACCGACGAGCATCCGACCAGCGCCAGTTACATGGGTCACATCCTGCAGGACAGCAGTTGGCTGGAGCGGCGGATCACCGCCGACGTGCCGGTTCCGAAAGTCGAAGCCGCCGTCGACGAGAAGGGACGGTGCAGGTTTCGATGGGTCGAACCGAGCGATCCGCAGAACTCGGTGCGGATATACGTGGCTCCCAACGGCACCGCGGCCGACGCGATCAACGAATCGCACCTGGCCGGGATCATTCATCGGACGGGCGAGAAGGTCTACGAGATGGACCCGCTGCTGGCGGTGCAGAAGATTCGCAGAGGGACGGCTGAGCGGTGGGGCGGCACGATGGAGTTGCCGCCCGCGAATGACTGGCGCGGCCGCCGATACCTGCCGTGGAAGCTGCGGATGGTGGCGTACGACGCGGATTACTCGCTGCCGCACGCGGATCAGGCCGGGCCGCTGAGCCTGACGATTGAGGAGCCGCGAAAGAAGGCGGTCTACGTCTCGGCGGCGACGTGGTACGGCGAGGAGTGCACGCCGGTGAAGGTGGAATTGACCGGGCGATAATCAGGGGTGAAAGAAGGCGACGAGTTTTTCCGCTGCGGCCTTGTAGGCCATTTCCTGGGATTCGTAGGTTACGCCGCCGAGGTGCGGGGTGATGATAAGGTTGGGGTGCATCCGCTCGTAGGCGATCAGCGGGTGTTGCGAGAGGTCTTCCCGCCATTCGCCCTCGATCACGTCGAGTCCGGCGGCTGAGAGCTTGCCGCTTTCGAGGGCCCCGACCAGGGCCTCTTCGTCGAGGATCGCGCCGCGGCTGGTGTTGATCAGGACGGCTCCGTCCTTCATCATCGCGAATTGGTCTGGTCCGATCAGGCGGCGGTTTTCCGGAGTCAGATGGATATGGATGGTGAGGATATCGGATTCGCGAAGCAGGCGCTCGAACGAGACCATCTCGACGTCGGGCAATTGCACGTTGCGGCGGTCGCAGCCGATCACCCGCATGCGGAACGCCCGGCCGTAATCGGCGACGATCGCGCCGAGCCGTCCGCAGCCGAGGATGCCCAGCGTCTTGTAGGCGATCTGGCGGCCGCGCAGGGCGTCGCGGGCCCAGATGCCCTTGCGCGAGTGCTCAACCGCTTCGGGGATTCGGCGGGCGCAAGCGAGGAGAAGCGTCCAGGTCAGTTCCGCCGTCGCGGTGATCCGGTCGAGCAGAGTCCGATCGTCCTTGAGGCCGAGCACGGCGATGTTGCGCTCCTCGGCGGCGTCGAAGTCGATGTGATCGAGGCCGGTCGACGGGGTGGCGGCGGCTCGCAGCTTGGGGGCCAGGGCCATCAGTTCCGCGGTGAGCCGCACGTGGAGCGAGGCGAAGTAGGCCTCGGCGTCGGGAAGCTCCTGGGCCAGCGATTGCTCGGTCGGTTCGACGTAGCGGACGTCGAAGGCGTCTTCGAGCACGGCCTGCGTTTCCGGCAGGTGTCCGATATCGGCGGCACAGACCACGACGGGTTTGCTCATGGCGCTTTCCTCACAGGCGAATCGGATAGTCGCGATGCTCGCGCACCCAGTGCGAGACGAGCTTGACGTGCTGCCAGGACGCTCCGGGCATGATCTGATCGGCCACGCCGAGCATGAAGCGGTCGCCCGGGGCGAGCTGGCGGTAGATCATTTCCAGATGGTCGCGCAGTTTCTCGATCGGCGTGGACGGCTCGAACATCGGCGAGGGGATGCCGCCCCAGATGGTGATCTTGTCGCGCCAGGCGCTTCGCGCCTGGGCGATCGTGCAGCGGACCATCGGAGCGCAGGCGAGACAGTCGGCCACGTCGAACCCGGCCTCGACGACCAGGTCCAGCAGATCGCTCATGTCGCCGTCGCCGTGGAAGGCGACCTTCTTGCCGGCGGTGTGCATCGCCGCGGTGAACTCCCGCAGGTACGGCAGGAAATGCTCGCGGAAGACCGGCGGCGAGGTCATCATCGAGTCGAAGTTGACCCCGTGCATCACCAGTTCAGCCGGCGACTCGGCGACGATCGGCCACATGCGCCGCCAGGCGCGGTTGGCCCTTTCGACCGCTTCCAGCACCACGTCGGGCCGGTCGAACAGGTCGAGGTAGCCGCGCTCGTAGCCGGTCCAGCGGATCAGCAGTTCGTGAAACGGGATTGCCCCGAGGATGACCATCGGCAGTCCGGACGGTCCGATCGCGGCGTCGTAGGTCCGGTACGTATCGTAAGCGGGAACGAACTCGGCGGCCTCGGCGATCTCGGCGAAGACGCGGTAGTCATCGAGCGTCCTGATCGGATATTCGACGATGGTGGGCGAAAGGCCGGCCTCGCGGTCACCGGGGCCATAGCTGCGCACGCAGCGGACGTTGCCGGAAGCGGTGCGCCATTCGGTGATGACGCGGTCGCCTTCCTGGCGCTCGATGCGTTCGACCGGCGGGCGGTAGCGGATATCGTAGACTTTGGCGCCTCGGGCGGAGCGGGCAAAACCCAGATGGTCTTCGACCTGTTCGATCGACATGCCGCTCAGTTCATCCGGCAGGCCGGTGCCATGGATGCAGGCGTTGTACCACTTGTCGATCCGCAGGACGGCTGGGATCGCCTCCGGCTGATCGCCGGAGATGGCCTTTTGTATCTGCTCTCGCCAGTTGACTGAATGTGCCGCCATGGGTCATTCCGAGATGTAGGTCCGCCGCCCACGGCGGACTCTTCGTTCAGTACGGCGAGCCGGCGGCGCCGGCTTGCTTGGATGCCTGGCCGCCGAGGGCGTTGCGCATGGTCTGTGCCTTTTCCGCTGAGGCGGCCGGCAGCAGCGACGCATCGGCGCCGACGACGATCAGGCGATAACCCAGTTGGACGGCTTCGTTGAGGGATTCCGGTGTGGCGAAGACGCCGCCGGCGAACTTGCCGTGGCGTTTGGCGGCGTCGGCGACGGTCTTGAGGGCCTTGTCGAAACAGCCCTTCGGTCGCGGTTTGTCCATCGCCAGCCCTTGCCGCATGGCCATGTCGTCGGGCCCGAAGAAGAGGACGTCGACGCCTTGGACGGCGGCGATGGCGTCGGCGTTTTCGACGCCGGTCTGGGTTTCGATCTGGCAGACCAGCAGCGGCTGAGTGCGTTCCTGATGCGAATAGCCGCGGCCGAACAGGTCGACCGCGCGACGGGCGCCGTAGGATCGCGAGCCGAGGGGCGGGAATCGGCTGGCCTCGACGGCGGCTTTGGCCTGCTCGGGCGTGTCGATGACCGGGACCATGACGGCTTCGCATCCGGTATCGAGGGTCTTGCCGATGTAGCCGGGTTCGTGGCCCGGCACGCGGACCACGGTCGGCCGATCAACGAGGTTGGCCGCCCGCACGCCGGCCAGCACGTCGCGATAGTCGAGTTGCCCGTGTTGACCGTCCAGCCAGATCCAGTCCCAGTCCGGGCCGATCCGCTCGATCACGCCGCTCGTCGGCCACATGATCCCGAAGCCCAGTTGCGGCCCCTTGGCCAGGGCCTCCCGCATGTCCATCAGTTCACGTCTCACGTCGTCCTACCTTTCCAGTGTGATTTCGACCGTTGTCGGTTGTTCGATCGGCTGCGGCAAGAGCACGAGCCGCCGATCGCGGCCGAAGGGTTGTTCGAGAAACTCGTCGCCCGGGCGAAGGGCCTGGCCGTCGATCCTGCAGCGCAGCGTGGCGCCTTCCGACATGCCGCGCAGGCAGAACGCGGTCATCCGCCGGCGGATGCCGTGTGGATCGAGCTTCACTTTGACTCGTCCATCCTGAGGGATCAACACGTATGTTCCGGTGTTGCGGTCGAAACAGCCGTCGAAGCCGATCGCCTCAGCCGGCTGTTCGCGTTGCATATCGTAGATGAGCGCCGTGCCGATTTCGGTTTCGACGGCCATCGGCTGGTACCAGTCGTCTCGCAGATTGAGAACGTCGGCCTGGGCGGCGGTGATATCGTCGCCTCGCTGCCATTCGGTGACGATGGAGAAGCCGTATTCGCGGCCGGGGATGGTCGGGCCGGCGCGGAAGTCGTGGCTGGCGGTCAGACCGCGCGGGCACCGCCAGGCGAAGATGTTCGCTGGGTGGTCGCCGTCGACGTTCAGCAGGCTGCCGATCACGGCTTTGAGGAACCACTGCTGCCCGCCCAGATCGAGCGGGAAGACCACCGCCAGCGGATAGGCCTGTCCGCAAGTCTGCTGACCGAGATGGCTGAAAGCGCCCTGTGGCCAAAGCGCCCACTCCATGAACGTGCGGGTGTTGCCCAGGGCCAGGCGTGCATGGCCGTTGACCACGCGGCCGAGCAGGTCGAAATCGGGTCCGTCGCTGCGGCAGACGAGAGTCAGCACGTAGTCGGCCAAAACGATCCGCTGCGGGTAGAAATACGCTGTGCCTCTGGCCCAGCCGCGGACGTCGTCCGACTGCTCGCCGCTTTTGGGCATCGGCCCGCGCCAGTCAATGACGTCGGCGACCGGACCCTCGCCGACCATGTGCAGGTCGGCGCCCTGGGTGTACTTGAGCTCCGATCCGCCGATGTGGCCGTGCTGCAGGCCGCTCTCCCAGAAGAACGTGAGGTTCGGCGCGGCGCTCTGCTTGAGGCGCATCTTCTGGATGTTGCCGGGGCGGACCAGGGCTTGGTACTGGTCCTTTTCGATCAGGTACTTGGGCACGGCTTGGCTGGTGGTCATACGGAAGGTCTGCCAAGTCGTAGTGTGCGGGTCGGCGAAGAGGCCGACCACGGTGACGCCTCCAGCGGCGGGTGCCTGGGCGGCCAGGATCTGCCGGCCGTTGACCAGCAGCAGGTGGGCTGTGCCGTTGGTCTGCCAGACGACCTGGACCTCGTCGCCCGCGGCCAACGGGCAGGCGGCTTCGGCGAGAAGGTTGTGCGAACAGGCGGCGTTGCCGGACGGTGTGACCCAGATGAGTCTGGCGGTTTGCCCGTCGAAGACCATCTGCATGTAGTAGGATGCGTTGTAGTGCTGCGTGATCAGGCCCCAGGTGCGGCCCTGTTCGTGCTCGCCCACTCGGAATGCGGCCTCGACCGTGCCGTGGATTTCGCCGTCGGCAAAGACGTAAACCGTTTGGTCGGCTGGACTGATGCCGTCCTTTTCGCATCGCCACGTCCCGTCGGCGTGCCAGTCGGCATAGTCGCCGAACCATTGGGCCTGCGGACGAGTGAAATCGCCGCGAAAGAGCTCCTGTTCCTCGACCGCAAACTCTTCGAGCGGTTGAGTTTGGCCGTTGCGTGCCAGGACCGCCCGGTATGACCCGCCGGGCAGGACGCTCCAGCCGAGCCCGGCCTCGATGAACCGGCCGTGCCAGACGTCCACCCGCACCGCGTCAACGTCGCCGGTCAGGATGTGGCTCTGCCAGACCCTGAACCCGCCATTCTCGTACACCACCAGACGCGCTCCGCTTGGGTCAAGACGCCGAAGCGGAAGGGTTGGGCTGCCGTGCATTTTGTCTCACTTGCCAAGTCACTGGGTTGGTGGCCATGCGCCCTGCTCTCTCACAGCCAGAGTTCTGTGGCCGGCTGTGAGGTCGATCCATGTATAGGGTCAAATTCTACAGACTCCTCGATCCGGCTGAAAGGTCTTATCCGGACCGGCCTCTGCTCGGTGCATCAAACAGTGGGTTGAAGATGCGAAGTCATTAACGATAGTTATTAATAGCGATTCAGATACATGGTTGGTTTGGGTATTGACAGGTCATTCGGGACTTGGTAGACTTAAGCCGGCTTAAGTCGGCTAGAGGATTGACGATGGCGGGTATCGAACTCAGTAAGGACTCCGGGACGCTATACGGCGAACTGGTTGACCGGCTCAAACGGTACATTCGCGAGGAGGGGCTTGGTCCGGGCCGGCGTTTTCCGTCGCATCGGCAGATTGCGGACATGGCTGGAGTAAGTCGGGTGACGGCGCGGCTGGCGGTCAAGCAGTTGGAAAAGGAGGGGATTCTGGAGAGCTGTGCGGGGCAGGGGACGTTTCTTCGGCGGGTGCCCGCCGACGATGGCGGGCAGGGCGAGCGGCGGATCACGCGGCAGGTGGGGGTGGTGCTGTCGATCTGGGATCGGGTGGGGGCGTTGAGCTGGAACGACTCGCGGATCATACCGGGGATTCTCGAGGAGGCGGCGAATCACAACGTCGCTGTTCAGTTGATTCCGCATGAGTTGGCGGTGGGCGATCCGGGGCGATTTGACCGGTATCTTCTTGACCGTCAACTGGATGGGCTGATCTGGCTGGAGATGCAGATTGGGATGGCGATCACGGCCGCACGGTGGGTTGAGCGGGGTTTGCCGCAGGTCTGCGTTCAGCGCCGGGTGACGGGGATTCAGACCCCGTTAGTTTCGGAAGACAATTACCGGGCTGCGAGACACGCGGCCAGGATACTGCTGGATGAGGGGCATCAGAGGGTGCTGGTGACGCATCCGGAGGCGAACACCTCGAGCATTGCGGAACGTCTGGCGGGCGTGCGGGACGAACTGGACGGGGGGGGCGTCGGCTGGCCGGCGGAGTGGTTTGTCCGGGTTCCCGAGTGGCCGTATCCCCGTTGGCTTCCGATGCATCTTCGCGAGGCGCTGGAGCGGGTTAGGCCTACGGCGGTGCTCATGCTGGAGGGCGGCACATCGGAACTGGTGGAGGCGGGCGGGCCGCTGGGGCTTGAATTCGGCCGCAACTGCCGTCTGGTCAGTTTTCATCCGCCGGCGGCGGTGGAGGGGGCCAAGCCGAAGCGGTACACGTATTTCTGGCCGCGGCTCAGGGAGATCGGGCAGCAGTCGGTCGCGCTGTGGCTTCGGGCGGCGCGGGAGATGGAATCGCAAAAGGACTTTCGGCCGGACTGGACCGAGTGGGTGGAAATGGAGGCGCGGGAGTTTCCGCCTTCAGCCGCGGAGTTGCACGCTGCGGCGGTTGGTCGGCGTGAAGGAGCAATCATGTCGTTGAATGGAAGAGAAAGCGGCGGGCTGCAAAGATGAAGACGAGGAGTTTTACACTGATTGAGCTTCTGGTGGTGGTGGCGATCGTCGCGGTGCTGGTCGCGATTCTGCTGCCGGCGCTGACGGCGGCGCGAGACCAGGCCCGGAGCACGATTTGCGCGACGAATCTGCGCCAGGTCGGCACGGCGTATCGGCTCTATGCGGACGAGCACAGCGGGAGGCTGCCGCCGAACTGGGACCCGACCATTTCCAACCCCGACTGGTATCACTGGCACGAGTACGTGGGCAAGCAGATTCCTTCCGATTCGAACGTGTGGGTATGTCCCACCAATCCGTGGCATAGCGGGCAGGTGTACGGCATCAATGTGCACGTCAGCTACGCCAATGACTTTGAGGCCCTGAGCGTCTTTGACGATCTGCTGACCAGCGAGGCGTTTCTCTTTGGCGACGGGCCCAACGGCTGGAAGAATCTCTCGTGGACGTACGGGGTTCCTGGAGCCGATTACGGGGCGGGTGGTCTGCACCTCCGTCACGCGGAGCGGGCGATGGTGGTGATGCTGGACGGCCACACGGAGGCGCGAACGGACGGGGAGATCCCGGCGGCTCACGTGTCTTTCTGGTCCGGTCGGTAACAGGAGTTCTCATGACCCGTGCAAGGTGTGCCCTGACTGTGCTCATCGTTTTGGTTGCTTCCTGCGTTGCTTTTGCGTCGCGTACGGTCGTGGTGCTTGACCATAACTGGCAGGGCGTGACGGTGGAGGGTCGGTCGGCGGGGGAGAGTGTGCCGGAGTCGGGCTGGTCGGCGGTGGAGGTTCCGTATTGCCACGGCGGCAAGTCGGTGTGGCTGAAGCGTGCGGTTCGCGTGGAGGAGGCTTGGCGCGGTCGGCGGGTCGCGCTGTGGTTCGAGCAGGCGAACTACCGGACGCGGGTGTGGGTCAACGGCCGGTTGTGCGGCGGGCACGACGGGGCGTTCGGGTCGTTCGAGATCGAGCTGACCGAGGCGGTGGAGTTCGGCAGGGACAATGAGATTGCGGTGGCGATCTCGGGTCCGCCGGCCAATGAGCACGGTCAGTCGCCGGATGCGCTGGGGTACGGTCAGTCGTGGGTTTGGGGCGTGTATGGGCCGATCGAACTGCGGGTGACCGACCCGGTGTATATCCGGGATGTGTTTATCGTGCCGTCGGTTCGGAAGCAGTCGCTGACGGTGGAGGTGGAGGCGACAGCGGCAGAGGCACTGGCGGCACAGTTCGTGGTGTGCGACGCGGAGGGGGCGGTGGTACTGGAGAGTCCCGCGGCGGCGTTGGACGGGCAGGGAAAGGGGGAAGTTCGGGCGGCGTGGCCCGATCCGCGGCTTTGGAGTCCGGAGGATCCGTATCTCCACGAGCTGACGCTGCGGCTCCTTCGCGACGGGAAGGTCATCGATGAAGTTAGGCGGCGTTTCGGGTTTCGGGAGTTCTGGACGGAGGGGGCGCAGTTTCGACTGAACGGTCGGCGGATCAATCTGCGCGGCGACGGGTGGCACTGGCGAGGACTCGTGAGCAGGGAGTGGATTCGGACTCTGTTTACGACGCTCAAGCGGGCGGGCATCAACATCTATCGCGGCCACGGGCCGCACGAGGACTCGTGGCTCGAGATGGCCGACGAGATGGGGATGCTGCTGGCGGCTGAGGGGCCGGTACACCAGATGCAGTATCTGGACGTCGGTCATCCGGCGTTCTGGTCGAACGTGCAGCGGACGTATCACGAGTGGGTCCGGCGGGTGCGGAACCATCCGTCGGTGGTTTTGTACAGCGCGGACAACGAGGTGGCCAACGGGTACGAGTCGCTCGGCGGTTATTCGCCGGAGAAGGAGGCGGCCCATCGCGCGGACGAGCGCGTCGGCTGGGTGCTGCGGTTTGCCGGGTTCATACGTGAGGTGGATCCGACGCGGCCGATCATGCACGAGGGGGACGGCGGGCTCAATGGCGAAGCGGACGTGATCAACCTGCACTATCCTCACGAGGCGCCGTTCTGGCACCTGTATCCGCAGACGACGTACTGGCTGGCGGATCAGCCGGCGGAATGCACGTGGAAGTATGAGCCGCCGGACGGGCGGCGGCCGGTGTATATCGGGGAGTTCGGGCGGAACTTCGACGCCTCGCCGCGGTCGGTGGCGTTTATGGTGAGCGATAGCGCGTATGTTGACGTGAAGAGTTACTATCGCGGGCTGGGACGGATCATGCGGGAGGCGATCATCGGGTTTCGGGCGTGCGACGTGGCGGGGATTGCGCCGTGGAACACCAGCGTGTACGGGTTGTACTGGCCGGACGGCGGCGAACCGCAGCCGAACGGCTTGTATGAGGGCATCACTGAGGGGTTTGTGCCGGAGGCGGTGTTCGTCAAGGAGCATTACACGCGGTTGTATGGGAATGACAGGCTCAAGCGAACGGTGCTGGCGTTCAACGATACGCTGGCGGATCGCGAGTATGAGCTGGTCTGGCGGCTGACGGATGAGGCGGGCGGTGTGGTTGGCGAGGGAAGGCGGGAGCTTCGGCTTGACGCGGGCGAGCATGCCGAGGTGACGCTGGATCGCGAGCTTCCGGACTGTAATACAACGACGGCGCTGAACCTGGTGATTGAGTTTCGGCGAGACGGGTGTGCGGTTGGTTCCACGACGCAGGCGTTGCGGTTGTTTGCCCGGAAGGCGGCGGGCGTGGCGGACCGGGAGGTGTTGCTGTACGACCCGGCCAAGGCGGCCGAGGCGGCGCTGAAGGCGGCTGGGCTGCGGGTTCGGACGGTGGCGAAGATGCCTGAGACGATGCCGCGAGGCGGCGTGCTGGTGGTCGGGCCGAATGCGTTGACGGATGAAGTTGCGGCTGAGTGTGAACGTCTGGCGGGTGGTGGGGCGCACGTGATCGTATTGGCTCAGGATCGCTGGCCGGACGGATGGCTGGGGCTTTCTCAGCCGGGTTCGCCGATCGCCTGCACGCTGGCGTTCGCGATCGATCCGGCGAATCCGGCATTTGCCGGTCTTGAAGCGGACGATCTGAAGTATTGGGCGGCGGATCACGTGGTGTGCCGGAACCTGCTGGTCAAGCCGGATCGCGGGCCGCTGGTGGCGTTGGCGGAGAGCGGGGGGAATCGGCTTGGGTTGAAGTTGACGCCGCTGGCGCAGGGGCGAGTCGGGTCGGGTCGGATCAGCGTCTGTCAGTTGGACGTGACGGGCAAACTGGCGGTCGAGCCGGCGGCGCGGCAGATTTTGTTGAACCTGATTGGTCAGCCGGTTGAGGTGCGGGCGGAGCGTCGGGTGGCGGTGATTGCGGAGGCGGCGGATTTGATCGCTCCGCTGCGCGATGCGGGATTGATCGGGATGGACAGCGTCGCGGCTTCGCAGCCGGTTCCGCAGAGCGCCGATCTGGTCATTCTTGACGGTCGGCTGTTGGCGTCGATGTCGGAGGCGAGGGTTGATGCGTTGGCGCGGAGCGCGGAGGGCGGTAGTACGATCCTTGTCACAGCGGTCGAGCCGGCGGGGGTGGAGCGGTTGTCGCGGTTGATCGGTCAGCCGGTTCGATTGAGCGGCTGCGAGTGTTTCCAGGCGGCCAAGGCGGGCGATGATTTGCTGGTGAGCGGGATCAGCCACGACGATCTGTGCTGGGTTGTTTACGACGAGTGGGGCAGCGAGTTTCGCAACGAGGACAACCGGCGGTGGGCGATCGCCAGTCACGCCATCGCCTCGCCGATCGAGGGCGGGCGGGTGCTGCTGACGAGCGCCGAGGTGATCCTCAACGGTCAGTGGTACGGCGACGGGATCGTCCAGCGGCCGCCGACGTACCAGTTCACCGATGGCGGTCAGCCGCTGATGGTGAGCGTGATTCGCGGTCGCGGGCGGATCGTCCTGTGCCAGTTGAACCTTCACGATCCGGCGCAGGCGACGGAGATTCCGTTGCCGGGCCATCGGCTGTGGGAGCAGGACCGGTACGACCCGCGTCGGGTGCGCACGCGGATTCTGGCGACACTGCTGGCGAATCTCGGGGCGGATTTGAAGGGAGCGGAGTAGTCAGACGACGGGCGGCTTCATCTGAGGTTCGGCCGGCGCACCATGCTGATTGGCTCGGCGAACGCTGCGGTCGAGCGGGGTCTGGCCGTTCCACTACTCGACATGGAGTTCCATCATGTCGTGGGCGAATTCGAACGCGAGGTGGGGATATCTTTGAATGATGGCCTCCATATAGTCCCACCCAAACATTCGGAGTTCTTCCTCTTCTATGTGCGTGAAGATTGTTCTTCCGGGGGCAATCTCTTCGATGCGGCGCATGGCCTCGTCCATGCCGATTTCGCGCGGGTAATCGCTGAAGCATCCACACTCGGTGATCCAGAGGTCAAGATGACGAAACTCGCGGTAGGTTCGGAATGAGAGGGTGTCGCACGGGGAATAGAGGACCGCGTGCTTCGCCTCGTTACGGATGAGGTATGCGAACGTGTCCGACTCCGCTTCGGCGAATCCGATCGGCTGAATCGTCGTGGCGCCCAAAGTGACCAGTTCACGGTCCGCCAGGAGCCGAAGGTCGGCTGTGTGCAACGTCTGCAGTTGATGGGTGAGGGCGGGATAGACCTTGATGAGGGTCGGGTATACCTTCTGGGGGACAAACAGCGAGAACCGTTTTGTCGCAACGTCGCGGTAGACACCGTATCCGGACTCCATGAGCAGCCGCAGACCGAAGCAGTGATCGGGATGCCAATGGGTCAGAAACAGGGCGTCGATGCGCTCGATGCGACCGGCATTGACGGACGCGCTGATGTCTTCCGGGCAATCGAACAGTGCGTTGGCCTCGTGGAGGAACATAGCGCTTGAATGCCGCGCATACGGCGCACCGATTGTTCTAGCCTTGGTGCAGACGGGGCACGAACAACCGATCCTGGGCGTTGGCAGCGAGCCGCCGGATCCGAGTATCGTGATGTGCATGGGATCGTCGTTTTGGTCACGGTTTCCGAATCAGATATCCGTACGGGCTATCCTACCTCACGACGGGACGCCGTCGAGCTTTCTTGCGGTGCGTCGGGACGACGCACCCTACAACCTGAGGCGGACCCGGGTCGCGTGGGATGTCAGGCGATGGGTTGGCCGCTGCTGGCGCGGATGAGCAGGTCGCCTCTGATTCGTCGGCCGGGGGTGGGGCCGGAGTTTCCGGCGATCTGGTCGAGGAGAATGGCGGCGGCGGATCGGCCGAAGTCGTAGCGGCGTTCGCGGATGGTGGTCAGTTCGCACATGGCGTATCGGCTGAAGTAAAGGTCGCCGATTCCGACGAGGGCGAGGTCGCGGCCGACGCGCAGGTTACGTTCGAAGAGTCGGTGCATGACCTGGTAGGCGACGGCGTCGTTGATGGCGAGGATCGCGGTGGGAGGGGGCGTGAGGGCGAGGGCCCGGTCGACGGCGTCGTAGACCGTCTGTTCCTGGCCGGTTTTGCTGAAGATCATCAGTTCGGTCGGGTCGGTCGCAGTTTCGGCGAAATACTGTCGGGCGGCGGCGTAGCGTTCTTCCTGGGTGACGCTGGGGCCGTCGGGTCCGATGAGGGCGATGCGGCGATGGCCGAGTTGGGCCAGGTGATCGAGGAGTTGGCGGACGGCGTCGGGTCCGTCGAGCATCACGAAGTTGTCGTCGAAGCCGGGCAGGGTATCGCAGACAAAGACGACGGGGAAGCCGCGGTCGCGGAGTTCCTGATAGAACGGCAGGTTGTCACGGTGCGGGATGGAGATGAGTCCGGCGACCTGCTTGGCGAGCAGAGCTTCGATTTCGCGGCGTTCGCGTCGGGTGTCCCAGAACCAGCCGGCGAGGAATGTGGTCTGGACGAGGCCGTCCTCGGCGGATTCCTGGAGCATGGCGTCGATGCCTTCGACGGTTTCGTGGGCGCTGCTGATCCGCAGGTCGGGAAACAGGACGCCGATGCCTCTCGGCTGTTGTTTGACGAGGGACTGGGCCCAGTAGTTTGGGACGAAGCGGTGGCGGCGAGCGGCCTGGAGGACCCGCTGGACGGTTTCGGGGGGGATTTTTTTCTCGGTGGCTTTGCCGTTGAGGACATAGCTGACGGTGGCGTGGGAGACGGACAGTTCTCGGGCGAGGTCCTGCATGGTCACGCGGTTGGCGGATCGGTCTGGGTTATTCGGCCGGCTCATACGTGTAAGTATATCGTAAACGGCGTTTTCGATCAATCGGTAAGGCGGGTGGGCCGTCGGAGCCGGGTTGGGCGGATTGTCAGGACCGGTTGCCGCCCTGTTCTCGGGAGATGAGTTCCTGGGTCAGGCGGAACAACGGGCCAGGCGGGCCGGGGTACATCCAGGCTGATCGGGCGAGGGCGCCCCTGGCTTCGTTGATGAGCAGGAGGCTGACGCCGCATTTTTCCGCTTCGCGGACGCGGGCGTGGTAGTTTTCTTCGGTGAACTGTTCGGCTGACATGTAGCGAAAGCGGCTGACGATGCGGATGTTGTCGCGGACGGCGGCGGGCAGGGCGTCGACGTCGCGGAACGACCAGAAGGCGAGGGCGTCGACGAGGCGCTCGCGGGCGAGGGTCTCGATCTCGATATAGGCGGGCATCGCGCCCCAGTTGGGCAGGTTCTCCCAGCCGATTTCGGGTTCGCGGTAGCCGGGTCTGGCGATGCCGCCCTGGCCTTCAATGATCAGTTCGATCTTACGGCCGGTGGCGCGTTCCTTTTGGCGGACCAGGTCGTTGACGCGGCGGACGAAGGCGGTGAAAAAGCTTTGCTGGTGCTTGATCCAGCGCGGGTCGTCTTCGGGCAGGTCGAGCGGATCGAGGCTGTGGGTCTGTTTGAAGCTGTCGCGGACGGGCGGTTCGTAGCCGAGGCCGAGGCATGCGACCAGGAACAGGCCGTCGAGGCCGTAGTCGAGCGCTTCGTCG
>JAAYCJ010000135.1 GCA_012729815.1 Phycisphaerae bacterium
CGGCGGGTGATTCTGGACCACTATCTGGCGTGCGTGGCCGAGGGGACGCTGCTGGTCGAGATGGGCGGGCGGACGGAGGAACTGGAGGCGGGGACGTTTCTGTTGATCGAGCCGGGGGCGGAGCATGCGTTTCGTTGCTACGACAACCTCGGCGTGCGGCTGCCGCACATCCACTTCGATTTTTTTGAGCGGGAGGACGCGGAGCAGGTTTTTGTGAGTTTTCGGCCGGCTGAGGAGTTGACGGCATTTGGGCACCTGTTTCGCCAGCCGATCCGGCGCGAGTGTCCGGAACTGGCGTTGGACCCGATCATCCGGCCGGTGCATTACGAGCAGCCCCTGGAGAGCCTGATGCGGATCATCGGGTTGCAGGGGCATGGGACGACGGCGGCGCGGCTGGAGCAACGGGGGCATTTTCTGCAATTGCTGGCGTCATTGCTGCGGGCGTGCCAGGCCCGCGAGGTGTTCGACAATCCGCGTCACATCCGGGCGATGGAGGAGGCGATGGCGATCATCCGGCGGGACTTTGCCACGGTGATCACGCTGGAGGAATTGGCGGCGGCGGTGCATTTGAGCCCGTCGCACTTCAGTTCGCTGTTCAAGCAGTTTTACGAGTCGCCGCCGATGCACTTTTTGCGGAACTACCGGATCGAGCAGGTCAAAACACTGCTGCTGACCACCGACCGCAGCCTGACGCAGATCGCGGCTGAGTGCGGCTTCTCATCCGTCCACGTCCTTTCGCGGACGTTCAAGGAGGTCACGGGAACAAGTCCCAGCGACTTCCTGCGAGGCGTCCGCCCGGAAGCCCCGCCCAACCCCAAGGCGTGCCCGATGAGCGGGACGTCAAACCAGTAGCGGCTGTCACGAGACGGCGAATTCCAGGGCCTTGGGATTCTCCGCCCGTTTCGAGGCGTCCAGGACCTCCACGGTGAGCAAGTTGCCTTCCTCGTCAAAATCCAGGATCACCCCCGGCTTGGTCTCGTCACTCTCTGCCACCTTGCCCGGTTTCAGTTCGATGGTCAGCGTATCGGTATGAGCGTCGTAGTTCACCTTCATGGCGATCTCCTGTACTTTTCAATCTTGCTCGTCGAATAGACGGTGACTACCTCCGGTGGGTGACGGTCCACATCAACAAATACGCGCAGCAACTGCCCACCGATCACCCCCTGGACAACGACGCGTCCAAGCCGAACCGGCGTGACGGACTCACACCCCTCCAACAGTGCTCGCACCGTGTCCGACGAGATCCCACGCTTGGCCATACGAGCCGTCGCGTGCTCTGTCAGAATGGCGGTCCTCAAGTCCATCGGTTGCCCTCGGCAGACAAAGTAGATTCTACACAATCCGCCCGAGGATGTATAGCGAATCAACGATTCCGGCCAAATCTTCACGATTTTCGTCAAAGACATGCGGCGGCGGCGCGGGTATGGTGCGGGAAATGGTTTTGGAGGATATGCGATGTATCTGGATCATCTGGCGCGGGCGCAGGACTATCGGGCTAAGCGGATTTCGAGCTATGACCGGACGGGCGGGAACTATGACGCGCGGCCGATCAAGCCGGGCGAGACGTTGACGCTGGCGGAGATCAAGGGGCCGGGGCAGATCGCGCATCTGTGGTTCACGATCGCGTGCGGCGACAGGAATTATCTTCGGCGGCTGGTGTTTCGGGCGTATTGGGACGGGGCGAAGACGCCGGCGATCGAGACGCCGGTGGGCGATTTTTTCGGGATCGGGCACGGTCGGGCGGACAGCTACCAGTGCGCGTTTTTCTCGACCAGCGCAGCCCGGCCGGGACAGGGCGGGCATATGGCGATGAACTCGTGGGTGCCGATGCCGTTCGCCAAGTCGGCGCGGCTTGAGATCGTCAACGAATGTGAGCAGGACGTCGGGTCGTTTTATTACTACGTCGATTACCGCGAGTTGCCCGAGGCGCCCAAGGACCTGATGTACTTCCACGCGCAATGGAAACGGGATCTGCCGACGGCTGGTTGGACCGGCAAGGGATCGGTGTGGGGCAGTCCGGAGTGGTCGGCGCGGATGGGCGGGCCGGAGGGCAAGAATCTGGACGGCAAGGGCAACTATGTGGTTCTGGACACCGAGGGGCGCGGGCATTTCGTCGGCTGCAACGTGTCGGTGCGCAACCTCTCGCACGGCTGGTGGGGCGAAGGGGATGACATGTTCTTCGTGGACGGGCAGGCGTTTCCGCCGGACCTGCACGGAACTGGGACGGAGGACTATTTCTGCCATGCGTGGGGGATGCAGGTGGAAAACGCGCAGATGTACTGCGGGGTTTCGACGGCGGCTGGGCCTTTCGAGACCGTGCCGGCCGGCGGGCCGGGCGACTGGCGCGGCCATTATACGTGCTACCGCTTGCACGTGGTCGATCCGGTGCCGTTTGAAAAATCGCTTGTAATAGGCATCGAGCACGGCCACGCGAACAACCGCAGCGACGACTGGTCGAGCGTGGCGTACTGGTACCTCGACCGGCCCGAGCACAAGCCGTTCGCCCCCCTGCCGGACCGGGCGGGCCGCGATCCGATCTGAAAAGGCGCGGCACGGAGCACGCGGAACACGCGGAGCGGTGGAAGAAGCCAGAAGCAAGAAGCCAGAACCAGGAAGAGTCCGCCGAAGGCGGCGGACCTGCGTTTCGCACTTTGCCCTCTGGCATCCGACCATTGGCTTGGAAGCTTGCATTGGGTGGCCGGGGCGGGCAGAATGGATCCGTTCGCTGATCTGTAGGAGATTTTGATGAACGGGCTTGAGCGGGTTGTGGCGGTGATGGAAGGACGGCAGCCGGATCGGGTGCCGCTGGGGTTCTATCTGGCCGATTGCGACATCATCGGCCACGTGATCGGGCGCAAGACGTACGCGCGGGACAAGATCGGCCAGCAGGTGGCGTTGTGGGAAGGCCGGCGGGACGAGATCGTCGCGAGCCTAATGGGCGACGTGATCGATTTCTACCGCAAGATCGACCTGTGTGACGTGCTGACGCACAAGGAGGCGATCCTGCCGTCGGCCAACTATCAGCCGCAGAAGGTCGAGCGACTGGCCGACGACGTCTGGCGGGACGAGCAGGGACGGGTGTACAAGGTCTCGGAGCTCAGCAACGAGTTCGTATGCGTCGAAGACCCGACCGGGGACGCCGAGCGCGAGTTTCGGCCCGAGGATTTTCCGGAGGACGACGTGCCTGGCGAGGTGGACGAAACCGAATTCGCCGCATTCGACCGGCTGATCGCCGAGTTGGGCGGCGAGCGGTTCATTCTGGGGCCAGGGCATCTGGGCGCGATGGTGCTGCTGGGAGGCATGGAGCGGGGACTGATGGAGTACGTGACGAATCCGGAGGCGGTGCGGGCGGCTGCACGGCGCAACGTTCGTCACGCCAACGCTCGCGACGGGCGGGCGATTCGGCCCGGCCAGCATGGCGTGCTGTTCGAGCAGGACTACGGCACGACGCGGGCGCCGATGATGTCGCCGGCGATGTTCCGCGAGTTCTGCTTTCCCGCCATCAGAGAGCGGACGCAGCACGTCAAGCGGCACACGAAGTACGCGTTCCTGCACAGTTGCGGCAACACCTGGCCGCTGATCGAGATGTTCATCGAGGCCGGCCTCGATGGCTATCAATCGCTCCAGACCGGAGCGGGCATGGATATCGACAAGTTGCGGGAGAAGTTCGGGACCAAGCTGGTCTGGTGGGGCGGCATTCCGGTCGAGACGCTGGTCAAAGGCACAGCCGACGAGGTCCGTCGGGACGTCCGACGGGCCTGCAAAATCGCCAAGCGCGGGGGCGTCATTCTCGGCCCCAGCCACTCGATCGCCTACGGTATGCCGTATGAGAACTTCCTGGCCATGCTGGACGAATTCGACCGCTGCGCGTGGTATTAAACGACGCCGGATCGGTTGACAGCACACACAGAGATTCCTATACTTTGGGGACTTTGGGCCGCTCTTTTGGCTTGACCTTGGGCGGCTCGGGCTTTAGACTTATGAATCTTAAGATGACTGACCCCGTCGTCTAGTCAGGTCCAGGACACAGGGTTTTCATCCCTGCAACACGGGTTCAAATCCCGTCGGGGTCATTGGGATCGGCTTCGCGGTTTCGCGGAGCCTTTTTCTTTTGACGTTTTGTCCTC
>JAAYCJ010000136.1 GCA_012729815.1 Phycisphaerae bacterium
ACGCAGATGAACTGGTCCATGATCCCGCACGGCGCGCCCGCCCAGTCGTGCTCCGCCTTCTGCGCGAGCAACCCGAGTTGCACCGGATCCATCGTCTCGCCTGCCGCCGCCAGCATCGTCCGCCCGTACCCGACCTCCAGCGCCGCCGAACTGCTCAAGCCGCCGCCCGACGGGATCGTGCTGCTCACCAGAACATCCAGACCCACCAGCTTCTTGCCCGCCCGCGCCAGCAGCGCCGCCACCCCCTTGGCGTAGTTCGCCCACGATGGCTTGCCCGCCGCCAGATCCGCCGACACTTCAAATTCGCAAGTCTCGTCGAACAGATCGCTGTAAATCCGGATCGTCCGGTCCGTCCGCCGAGCCGCCAGCATCACCGCCTCTCGCTCGATCGCCATCGGCAGCACGAAGCCGTCGTTGTAATCCGTGTGCCCGCCGATGATCTCAACCCGACCGGGCGACCGGACGATGATCTGCGGCTCAATCCCGAAACGCTCCCGAAAACTCGAAATAAACCGCCGCGGATCCGACACGTTCGCTCCTTTCCTGTTGGCTGCTCGCGACCCATAGATTAGTACGATCCCGCCCGCGGATCAAGCCCTTTGTCCATCCACCGCCTTCAGCCGATCGTTTTGCACTTTGCATTCCGCATCTTCCATTCCGCCTTCATTCGAAGCCGTAGGGTGCGTCCTCCGGACGCACCAAAAACGCCGCCGCGCCAACCAACCACATCCATCCGCAATTGACTTGCCTGCGCCGTCACATCGGATTATCCTCTTATCCCAGGCGCGACAAAGGGACCCCGGCATGGCCAACAGCCAGCAACCGCAAATCGCCACAACCGACTTGCGCCGCCCGCACCGGGCCACGGGCGTCTTCTACCCGCCGGCCGCGCCAAACGCAAACCACCGGAGACCACCAACCATGACCACTCGACGACGCCTTCCCCTGTCCGTGCTCCTCGTCGCCGCCGCAACCCCGATCCTCTGCTCCGCCACAACCAAGCCGACAACCCAGCCAACCGCCGCGCCCGCCCAGATGCCCCTCGAAATCCGCGTCGACCCGCGCGTCGAACTGATGAGCATCATCTTCCACTTCGCCGGCCACCCCGAATACGACCAGTGCCAGATCCCCAGCTACAAGACCGACGCCCACCAACACTTCGCGCCCTTCCAGGAGCACGAAGTGTTCCTCTTCGCCCGCGAACTCCGCAACCGATGCGGCGTCTCCTTCGACGCCGTCATGTCCTTGGCCGTCCACCTCACCGACGCCGAAACGCTAAGCGAAAAACTCCCCTTCGACCCGCCGCCGCCAACCCTCGACAAACGCTGGACCACCCACGACGCCCGAAAATTCCGCGAACTCGCCCGCGACTTCGCCCAACAATCCAACTTCGCCGCCTTCCTCGAACAACAATCCGCCCTCTACGCCAAAGCCCAACGCCAAATGCAGACCCTCCTGGAAACCGAAGCCCGACTCGACTGGTTCCCGGGCTACTTCGGACCGCGACCCAACACCACCTTCGTCGTCATCCCCACCTTCTTCAGCGGCAACTACGGCACCCGCATCCAAAACGCCGACGGCACGACCGAATTCCACAGCATCATAATAACCAACGCCACCCTGCTCGGCAAACCCACCTTCGCCAACTGCATGGGCACCATCGTCCACGAATTCTGCCACTCCTACTGCAACCCCATCGTCGACCGCCACCTGACCCAGCTCCAAGCCGCCGGCGAAAGAATCTTCCCGCCCCTCAGCCAAATTATGCAACGCCAAGCCTACGGATCCTGGCAAACCATGATGTACGAATCCGCCGTCCGAGTCTGCACCGTCCGATACTTCGCCGCCACCGCCGGTCCCCAAGCCGCCCAACGCGCCGTCCGCTCCGAACACAAACGAGGCTTCATCTGGACCGCCGACCTCTCCGCCCTCCTCCAACAATTCGAATCCCAACGCGACGACTACCCCACCTTCGAATCCTTCTTCCCAACCATCGTCGAATACTTCAATGCCAACACCGACCAGATCGTCGAACAGGTTACAAAATGAAAAAGGGGACATTCTGCTTTTCCGACAGCCACGCCCGCGACAGCACACCCACCAGGCCAAACGGAAAAGTAGAATGTCCCCTTTTTCATTCTTCGCCCGCGATGCCGCTTCGCTGGAACAGCCACCATCCTGGCAACACCGTTTCGACCGATCCGCCGTCCGGTAGGACGGGTCATGACCCGCCGCCTTCCCGCTGACGGTGCAGCGACGCTCGCGATGTCCGCTCTCGCAGACCAACCGACGTCAGGCCTCAAAACCGTGATCCTCAACCCCTCCGCCGCCTTCCATCCAAACCTCCGCGTCTCCACCCCTCCGCGGGAAACCAGCCTTTGTCCCTCCTGATCCGCTGACCACCCGACTACCCGCCACCTGACCCCCTGTCTTCCCTCCGCGTGCTCCGCGCCACGCCCAAGTGGGAATCGCCGCCTCGCTATGTGTCATTCCCGCGCACGCGGGAATCCAGACTCTCAAACGCCCGCGAGCGGCCACGCGACGGACTCTCCGCCGGGGCCTGCGCTCGCGAGCGCGGGGCGCGAATGACAAAGGCCAAGAGCCCGTCACCTCGATCAACCGACTGCATCCGTCGGAATATGCCCAGGAGAGAATACCCTGGACGCCCGGCGTGGCGTGTGGTAACATCTTCTCCGACCGGCACGCGCCGGCAAAGGGAGCTTTGTGTAGAATAAGAAGTTAGCAGGCTCGGAGATTCTCCGTGCTATTCGACGACAAGACGCGCACATTTCAAGGTCCGCGTTCGTACATTGAGAGCCTGTGGAAGTACGTTGATCGGTCCGCGAGAGTTGAGACGGGGCGAGTCCGCGCCTTCCTGAATCATTGGATCGCTGAATATCCCGAGGGGAGCCGCGGCGAGTTGATCTCTCGGTTCAAAGCTGGCGACGACAGGGGTTTCACATCTGCCACATTCGAGGTTGTTCTCTTCGCTCTCTTGAGGTCGACCGGATGGTCAATCACAGTTCACCCTGACTTGAAGAATGGCACCGGTGCCCATCCTGACTTTCTTGCCACATCATCCCAAGAGGAGAGCGTTTATATTGAGGCTGTCATAGCATCTGAATTCAGCAAGGCGGAGATCTCAGCCCGCAAGCGAGCTGACGTCGTGCTTGACGCGATAGAGAGGGTCAACTCGCCGGACTTCTTCCTGGACGTGGATGCGGAGGGGCATCCGGACAGACCGCCTAACGGCAAGTGTCTCCGCTCGGCTCTTGAGAAATGGCTGACGTCTCTTGACCCCGATGCAGTCACGGAGCTAACCGCAGAGAAGGGCTCCAGTGAGCTACCGAGCATGAAATGGGAGAAGAAGGGCTGGCAGATCACCTTCAGAGCAATACCGAAGATGCCCGAGGAACGCGGCAAGGGGCAGCGGGTGATCTGCGCGTTGCATGAGGGCGGCCGCTTCGTCAATTCCTGGGAGCCTATCAGAGACGCTGTGAAGGCCAAAGGAAACCGTTACGGCGATCTCGATCACCCCTTGATCGTTGCTGTAAACGTGGATGCGATCGACGTAGACGAATTCGATGAGATGCAGGGTCTATTCGGTGAGGAGGCGTATGTATCTGGAGTTGGTGACCCCTATCCTACCGAAATGCGACGCAAGCCGACTGGTGCCTGGTACGGGCCGAAGGGTCCTCAGTACACACGCGTCACTGCTACCTGGCTCTTCCGGAATCTCAACGTGTGGAACTTGGCGACGCCAGCTAACACTCTCTACTTCAATCCGTGGGCGCAAAGGTCTATCCCCAAGTCCTTTGCGCTGTTCAATCACGCGAGAGCAGAGAATGACAGGATGCAGTGGACAGCCGGCCATTCTCTTGGCCAGATCCTCGGGCTTCCGATGGAATAGCTCGAGTAAGACCGACCAACTGCGGTCAGGTCTTGAAAGCCTGATTTCCAGCCCTCTCCGCCATCTTTGCTGCCTTCTGTTCACCTCCTCCGCGTGCTCCGTGCCAGTCACGCCTCCTCAATCAACGCCTGCCGCTCCAACCGAACCGCCCGGGCCTTCTCTTCGAGTTCCACCACCCGACCCTCCAGCCGCAACACCACCCGCTCCACCCGCGATCGGCACGCCTCAGCCGCCTCCAGCGACCGGCCGATCTTCGACTGCACAAAAATGTCCGCGACCAATCCGTCAAAAAAGAAGTCCGCGAATTTCGCAAACGAACCGATCTCCAGCGACTCATCAAGCCGCATGTCCACGTCCGAAAGCTCACGCTCCAGAATCCGAAGGTGCTGCTGAGCCCGATGCACCGTCCGACGGGCCTCATCCAGCTTCCCATGCTTGATCGCCGTCGATATCAACCCGCCGCCGCCCAGCGTGTCCCACAGACCCCAATTCCGCGCGCTGCCCAAAAGCCGAACCGTCTCGCCAAGATCGCCCAACACAAGCCGGCCCGCCGACAACGCCTCCTTCACCTCCTTGACCGTCGATTGAGCATCCGCCAACGCCTCCGACAACGCCACCATCCGACCCGCCGCCGCTCCGCCCGAACCAGCCACCGCCGACTCCTTCTCCGCCATCAGCCCCTTGTACCGCTCATCCAGATCGCCGAACCCCTCAAGCCGCCGAACCAGCTCCGCCTCCTCCGCCGCCAACGCCTCCACCGCATCAAAACACTCCCCGTGCCGGAGCCGCGCCTCGACAAACTCCCGCCGCTCCTTCTCCACCCACTCATCCCGCCGCCCGATCATCGAATGAAAAAATCCCGAAAGGCTGAACCCCTCCAGCCTCTCCACGTCCGCCCCCTCCCGCTTCAACGCCCGCTCCAGACCCGAAAGCCGCTCCCGCTGGAACGCCAGCATCGACCGCGTCTTGCCCAGCCGCTCGCGCAACACCTCCCGCTCCCGAATCCCCTCACGCACCGCCAACAACTTCTCATTCAACGCCTCATACATCGCCCAACTCCACACAAAAATACCGCTCGCCGAGAACCCTTCATACCGCCGCATCAGCCGCCAAGGCCAACCACCAGACCTCAGCCGCACAACTCGCCCCTCTTACGTCGGATCAGACGCCGCTTTATTCCCGCGAATCCTCACTCGAAACAGCATTCGTCGCCACGGCGGGCATGACCGCCTCCGACGCCAGTCCGGTAGGCCAAGTCATGACCCGCCGCCTGACCTGTTGAATTCCGGAATGCGACCCAACGGGGGAACGATCCTGAACGGTAATCCACAACCCCCTTCGCTCCCTCCGCCGCCTCCCGTACGGGCAGGCCTTGTGCCTGCCCTCCGCCCCACACCCAACCCCAGGCCAATTCTCCCCAACCATCCCGTACGGGCAACCCTCGTGGTTGCCCTCCCCCCACCCTCGGACCCGCACGACCATGCCTCCACACCCCCACTTGGCAAACCGCCTGCCGATCCGTAGAATCCCGCGATGTCCAATGTCCCAGCGACCGAAAGGACCCGACCGATGAACGCTCTGGTCAAAAACCACGCCAACCCCGTCATCCCCCGCGACCCCACCCGCCCGTGGCGGTATGGCCTGACCGCCAATCCCATCCTCGCCCGCGGAACCGACGGACAGTGGGACGACTGCGGAATCTGGCCCGGGTCCGTCGTGCGCGTGGGAAAAACCTGGTACCTCCACTACGAGGGGCGAAGCTGCGGGGAATTCCAAGCCCAAGCCGACAGACGAGCCACCGGACGCGGCCGCGCCGGCTTCTCCCAGGTGGGCCTGGCGACCCTCCAAGCCGACACGTTCTTCTTCCGGCCGTGTGGCACCTCGCCTCAAAAACCCCAGGGCGTGGGCCGCCGTTCGCCCCGGACGGGCATTTCCGACGCCCGCCCTGGCAAACCGCGGCCCACCGCCAAATCGCCCGTCACCCGCAAATTGCGGGCCCTCGGCGGCCAACCAC
The DNA here is from genome assembly GCA_012729815.1 of Phycisphaerae bacterium. Taxonomy (NCBI): domain Bacteria; kingdom Pseudomonadati; phylum Planctomycetota; class Phycisphaerae; species Phycisphaerae bacterium. The sequence goes on from JAAYCJ010000136.1 coordinate 5,925, forward strand.
CGCGTATGACCGCTGCGGCTGACCGCCGAATCGGGCCTGGTGGGGGGGTTCAAGGCACCAAAGACCGCAAACGCACGCAACCTACTGCGAAATCGCCGACAACTGGTCGTGCTCAAAGCGGAACAGACTGTCCATCTTCGAGCCCAGCATCGTGATCGCCCCAATCGCCAGAATGACGATCAGGCTCAGCATCACCGCATACTCGGTTACGGCGTTCCCGGCCTCGTCCGCAACAAAACGATCAAAATGTCTGAACCATTGGGTTAGCATGGCACTATAAGGCTACGATACAATCCCCCTCGCGTCAAAATGGAGAACCTTCCCCCGCCCCAACCCGCCGCCCAGCCGAGTTATCGCCACCTCCGACCCCCCCGGTCCGAGAACCCTACGGCAGAAAACCCTTCGGATTCTTCAGCTTCTTCGGCAAATAGTCCCTCACCACAAAGTCCAACCCGTACTTCGCGAACGCCTGCTGCTCCACACGCATCCGCATCTTCAGCATCTGCTCCAACGCCTTCTGCCACGGCTTGTGATGGTGCACGAACGGGTCGTTCTTCAACGCGTCCTGCGCCCGCTTGATGTCCTGCTCCTTCAGCTCGTGCGTCGGCAGGTTGTACTCCACCACGTCCTGCGGCGTCACCCCAAGATAGCTCGCCTGAGGCACACAAAAAAATCGATTCAAATGCGCCGCGTTCCCCGACCCCACCTTCAGCGTCCGGTAAATGTTCATATACCCGTACGGATCGCCGTCCGTAAACGCATACACCGGAATCTTCTTCTCATCCGCCAGCCGGCGAATAAACCGACGGCATGCCCGCGACGGAACCCCGCCCATGCTGATCAGAATGCAGTCCTGTTCCTCAAAAAAACCCTCCTCCACCAGCCGGTCGAACATGCCCGCCGTCTCGATCGCCAGAACAAACCTCGCCTTCGTCCGAAACTCCAACTGCTCCACGCTCGACGGCACCGTATACGCCCCCGACCCGAACTTCGTGCAGTCGATCTCGATCCGCTTCCCGCTCCCCCGCTGACGATCCACCACCACCAACTGACCCGCCACCGCACCCCCGTGCTCCTCCGGCTTGAACCGCATGATCTCCCGATTCACGTCCAGCATCGCCTCGATGTCGTCCATCACCGTGTCCGACTCCGGCTGCTCCGTGAACATCGCCTCCCCCCAGTTCTTGCTCTGGTAGTACGCCTCCCGCTTCGTCGCGTGACGGTCCGTCTCCACCAGCTCCTTCGAAAGCGACATCATCCGAAGCGTCTGAGCAAACGTCTTGACCGTGTTCACCGTCAGCGTCCGAACCTTGTTCTTGTTCTGAATCTGAAGATACCCCTCCCGAGACGAATACTTCACGTTGTTCAACGCCCGTATCGGCAGCTTCATCGTCGGCTTCTGCCGCTTGCCCACCTTCTGATAAACGTCCTCCGCCGTATCCTTGATCCGTTTGATAATATCCAATGCCATCACCTGCTCCTTCAACCACCAGCCACAGGGCCGGCCACTGCGTTATTATCGGCCGTCAGACCCGATTCCCGTCAACCCCCATCCACCACACGCCGCCACGGCAAAACGTGTTTTCTGCTATCAACAATACTAATATTATACCGCTGTGCCGCCCAACGCCTACAGCTTCCACGCCCGAGCAAAGTTCTCAAATGACCGGTCATACGTCCGCTCCGCATCCGGCGGAAAACAGCAGCCCGGCAATTCCCGATTCTTCAAATGATACTGCAGGCACTCGCAGCATACACCCTGCTTCGAACACCCACTATATGAACAACTGCAAAAACTTAAGTTACGCTGCTTTTTGCATTCCACCGGCACGTCTCCTGTCTTGAGTGTAAACAGCTTTATACATTATTTCTTGCCAAACCTCGAAAGTAAATGCCCACACGCCCTCAAAACCCCCTTTTTATCGGCCCTTCCCGCCCGCCGAACTTGACCACATCCGCCGGTAGGCTAAGATGGTTTATGGGGTCGTCAGCCGTGGGGGCACGGGCCGGCGGCTGTTTACGCGAAACACCACATGACCACTCAGCGGCCTTGCCGCATCATGGCCGCCAAGACGGGTCACAAAACGAGGAGAGAGAGCAATGGATACAATCAGAACATCTCTGGCCGGAGCTTGCGTCGCGCTGATCCTGGCAATCGCCGGCTGCGGTCCCGGCGTCTTCGACCCCAACACCCTCGACCCCAACGCCGCCGATCCAAACACCCTGGATCCCAACACCACCGATCCGAACGCCGTCGAGCCCAACCAGACCGACCCCAACGCCGCACCGCCGCCCCAGGGAGGCGACCAACTCCCCGTCGCCCCCGAAAGCCTCGCCTTCGATAACCAGGGCAACCTCTACGTCGCCTCCGAATTCGTCGGCGTCTACCGCCGCCAGGCCGACGGCGAATACGTCCAACTCATTTCCAACGACGACAACGCCCTCGACAGCCTCGACAAAATCCGCTTCGTCAACAACAGCCTCTACGTCTTCACCATGACCCAAACAAACCCAGCCGTCTACCGCTACGACCCCTCCGGCCAACTCGCCGCCGCCGTCTTCGACCCCAACGACGCCCGACGACTCGGCGCCACCCTCGCCGAGGACGTCGCCGTCGCCCCCGACGGCCGAGTCTACCTCGCCATGTACTACGAGGATATCTTCAGCGAAGAACCCCGCGTCTACCGCTACGGCCCCGACGGCGAAGCCGAAAGCGCCGTCGTCCTCTACGACGAAGGCGATATCGGCACCGTCACCGCTCTCGCCGTCGATCCCAACGGAAACCTCTACGTCGCCGACCCCTCCAACATCGCCAAATTCGACCCCGACGGCAACCTCATCGCCGTCCTCGCCGAAACCGGCGACCACGGCCTCGACTACCCGCGCGAAATGACCGCCGATAGCGCCGGCAACCTCTACGTCTGGAACAACGTCACCACCGACGACGGCACCCGCTCCTCCATCCTCCAGTTCAACCCCGACGGCGAATTCGTCGCCGAAGCCCTCCCCCTCGGCGCCGCCGACCAAGCCGGACTCTCCAACTACCCCTCCGACCTCCTGATCGGACCAAACGGCCAACTCCTCATCGTCGATCTCCGCGGCGACGTCTTCGAAGTCACCAGCAACGGCCAACTCGAAACCTACCTCGACTACCCCCAGAACGACAACGCCAAAACCGTCGACCGCGAATCCATCGAAGCCGACCGCGAACGCGAACTCAAAACCCGCGACGCCCAACAATAACCCGTACGGGCAACCCTCGTGCTTGCCCTCCGCCCCGCATCACGCGCGGTCAGGTCCCAGGTGGCATCGGTAGGGTGCGTCGTCCCGACGCACCATTTCCCTTTCACTTCCCATTCCCCGCCCCTCCGCGTGCTCCGCGTGCTCCGTGCTAATCTCAAAAGGAAGTCGCGCAGACGACAGGACTGCCACGCCACCCAGCCAACTACCCGCTCGGCCGACTCAAAAACCCCACCGTCGACTGCAATATCCGCTGCCGCAGAACGCTCTCCTCGTCCCGCGCCGTCCGCTCCTGCAAATCATCCAGATTCGCCCGACAAAACCGGCATCCCAGCCGCTCCACGTGAAACCGAACGTACCCCTCCCACGCCGGCTCCAACGTCCCCAACAAAAACGCCCCCAGCGTGCTCCGCTTCGGACAGCTAAGCCGCCGCTCTCGCCAGATCTCACCCAACAACCCGTCGCTGTACCCCCGATGCACCGCCTCCGCCGGCTCCGCCAACCCCAACTCCCGCAGCCGCCGGCCCACCTGCTCCCGAATCTGCTTCAAATACCGATGCTTGATCAACCCCACCTGCTTCTCGTCCATCCCCACCATCTCAGCCGCCCGGTTGTTCCGAATCTGCGAATAAAAAACCATCTCCACGATCTGCAGGTCGCGAAAGTTCACCGACCGCTTCAACCCGTCGATCAACTCCCCCAACGCCTCCGCCAGCGACTCCCGCTGCAGATCCCGCTGCTCGTCCCGACGCACGTACCAGCTTGCCGTCGGATCCCCGCCCGCCACCTGCTCCGCCGCGTCCGACGCCTCCTCCCCGTCACACCCGCCCGCGTCAAACACGTCCTGCAGCAGACACACGTTCGCGTGCTTCCCGCGATAATGGTCGATGATCTTCCGCCGCAATATCGTGAAAAAATACGTCTCCAGACTCACCTCGCCACGAAACGAATCCAGCGACTTCAAAAAACTGATGAACGTCTCCTGAACCAGATCCTCCGCCTCCCCGCTGCGACGAAGCTTGCTCCGCGCAAACGCCACCAGCCGACCCTGATACCGGTTCACCAGGCCCGACCATCCGTCCTCACGACCCTGCCGAATCTGCTCCAGCAGATACGCATCCGCCTCGCTAACCTGACCCATCACACGCCACTCTCATTGTCCAACCTCTCCTCAATCGCCAACGCCCCGTACGGGCAACCCTTGTGGTTGCCCCGACCCCTCCGCGTGTTCCGCGTGCTCCGTGCCACGCATTCCGCATTTTGGTATTTGCTATTTTCACTTTTCACTTTTCATTGCCTTTCGCCTTCC
>JAAYCJ010000137.1 GCA_012729815.1 Phycisphaerae bacterium
CCCTCACCACCGCTGCCACCGCCGCCGGCCTCAGCGCCGCCGGCCCCAAACTCTTCGCCCTCGTCGCCGTTGGCATGTTCATCATCAGCGGCCACCAGGCACTCCACAGCATGACACACTCCACAAAGGAACAGACCTTGAACGCCAGCGCAAGACATGAAGGCAACAAAACCTGGATTCCAAACGTCGACCGGCTCGAGTTCGGCCGCGGACAGGACAACCAGTTCATCGCCGCCCTCGCCGCAACCCTCAAAGCAATGGGCAAGCAGACCCCCTATCACGAGCTGATGGGCTTCTCCGCCGCCGCCTTCCGGTTCCAGTTCTTCATCCCGGAGTTCTGCCCAAGCTCGCCCGATCTGCTGCTCACCTTCGACCACGCCGAACCGGCCCTCAGCGCCGTCGGACTCCGCGCCGAGTGCATCGAGACAATTGCCATGTCCGACGACCAGTGCCGTGCCCTTCGCAACCAAATCGCCCAAAGCATCGAAGCCGGCCGGCCCGTCGTCGCCGAAAACCTGATGGGCCGCGGCAGCTACGGCATCGTCACCGGCTACGTCGAACCCGACAAGCAGTTCCTCTGCCGAACCTATCGCGATCGATCCGACGACTACGCGACCGCAACCGACTGGCCCTCCAAGCTCTGCCTGATTGACGGACCAACCGCCGCGCCAAGCCGCAGCGAAAGCGCCATCCGCTCGCTGCGCATCGCCGTCGAACTCGCCACAACCGACCGAACCGACTGGAACGGCCGATCTCAGGCTAGCGGCTTTGCCGCGTTCGAAAAATGGCGCGACGAACTGCGGAACGACGCGAGACTCGACGCCCTCGACACCCAAACCCTCGCCTATTCCGCAGCCGCCAACGGCTGGATCCACTACGCACTGCTCGACGCCCGCCGATCCGCCGTTCAATTCCTTCACGCCGTCGCCGACGAACTGAACCCTTCGGCCGGACCGCACCTGACGGCCGCCGCCCAAACCTACCAGGCCATCGTCGCCAAACTCGAAGCCGCCTCCACCCACGTCGCGATTCCATGGATCGCCGACGCTGCGCCAGACAGATGGTCGAAAAACGACCGCCACGCCCAAGCCGCCCTCGTCGACGAGGTCCTCACCCTTGAACGCCAGGCAATCGCCCAGATCGAACAAGCCCTCGCCGCCTGCGCCACCCTGCCCGCCAACGTCGTCCGCGACGCCGACCGCACCCTCATCACCAACGCCGAAAGACTCCGCCGCGACCCGCAGCGAACCAACGCCTTCTTCATCGCCATGGAAACGGCGCTAAAGACGATGGGCGAAGACGCCCAATACGACGACCTGATGGGCCACTCCGCCTACGCCTTCCGCATCCAGTTCCATCCGGACCGCTGGTGCGACAGCCCGCCCTGCCCGATCTGCGGGTCCGACAGCGCCGCAGCCGCACTCGCCGCCTTCGGCTTCCGACAGACCACCTGCATGGCCGAAGACGAGCACTCGCCCGACGCCGACGCCGCCCGCAAGACGATCGCAGCCGAAATCAACGACGGCCGCCCGGTCATCGCCCTCTTCGAAGACTGGGGCCTGATCGTCGGTTACTCCGACGCCGGCCGCCAGTTCCTCCGCCTCAACGACACCGACGCCGCCTCTCAGACCGCCATCGCCCAAAAATGGCCGTGGCTCACCATGATGCTCGAACGCACCGGCGCAAAACCACAACGCCGCCAGACCATTGCCCGTTCACTCAAACTCGCAGCCGAACAGATGCGCACGCCCAACGTCGCCGGCTTCCTCAGCGGCGACGCCGCCTGGCGACAATGGATCGCCGAACTCACCAACGCACAGCGCCTCGCCGCCATGGACGCCAGCGCCCTCGCCGACGCCGCCCGCTGCAACCGCTGCACCCTCGACTCCCTCATCGACGCTCGCCAAGCCGCCGTCCGCTATCTGCAGTCCATCGCCGCCGACACCGACCCGGAAACCTCCACTCACCTGCGCAGCGCCATCGCCAGCTATCAGGAACTGCTGACGATCCTGACCGACGCAACCCGCCATCTGCCCGCACCCAACCAACCATGGACAGCCGAAATGCGCCAAGCCCAAGCCGAGACCCTCCGCCAGGCCCCCGACCTGGACACCAGGGCCGTCAGCCAACTCGAAAAGGCACTGAACGCCATGACCGAACCGTAGCAGGCAATCCCACCACCCAGCCTATCCCACCAAAATCCATTTTTGATGCATATCTCCCGCCCCGGTATACTCTATTCCAGCAGACCCGGGGCGATTGCCGCCTCGGCCAAACGACCCCTCTGGAGACAGCCACGTGCTGGATGACCGTGACCTGCTGCGGCGGTACGCGACGGACGAAGACCCCGCCGCCTTCGCCCAACTCGTCGAACGATACGCCGATTTCGTCTACACCGCCTGCCTGCGAATCACCGGCAACCGCCACGACGCCGAGGACGCCGCCCAGGAATGCTTCCTCGCCCTCGCCCGACGGGCCCAGACCATCCATTCCTCGCTGCCCGCCTGGCTCCACGCCACCGCCCGCCACGCCGCCTCAGCCGTGCTCCGAAAAACCCGACGCGAACGCGAATTCCACCCGAACGCCGACGTGGCCGACACGAATCCCCAGGACGCCTCCTGCGACGATCTGGCCCCGCACATCGACGCCGCCATCGCCGAACTGCCCGAAACCCTCCGCACCGCCGTCATCCTCCACTACCTCCAAAACAAAAATCAGCCGCAAATCGCAGCCGAGCTGGGAATAGGCCAATCCACCGTTTCGCGACACCTCGACAAGGGCCTGCGAACGCTGCGAACCCAACTCACGCGGGCGGGCATCACCCTCTCACTGGCCGCCCTCGCCTCGCGCCTGGCCGAAGGGGCCGCCACCGCCGCGCCCGCCGCCCTCAAAACCACCCTCGCCGCCACTACCGCCGCAAGCGCGACCCACACAACAACCGCCGCCGGACTGGCCGCCAAATTCGCCGTCCTCGCCGCCATCGGCTCCTTCACCATAACAACCAGCCTCACCTACCATAACATGATCCACACCGCCCAAGCACAGGAGGTCTCCGCCATGACCACCACCGCACCCACCCTCAAGTACGGATTCCGCCACGATCCGATGGCCTTCGTCGAGAACAACCCTTCGTTCGAAGCCGCGGACGTGCGAACGTTCGTATTCAATCGCCCGCGCGAAGGCGACCGCGAACTGATCCAGGCCAGGATCGACGAGATACTGGGCGGCCAGCGTGAAGACGGCACCTTCGGCGACAACGCCAAGGCGGCTGGCGGCCCGCTGATAACACTGCTCGAACTCGGACTCCCGCCCGACTCGCCCCAGGTCCGGCGCAGCCTCGACGCCATGCTTCGCCAGATCCGCGCGGGTCAGAGCGGCGCCGAACCCTTCGAATCGGACGGCAAGATCGGCTTCCACTCGCTGATCGCCCTCTGCATGGCCAGCCGAGGCGACGAACCCGAGGTCGCGCCCGCCCTCCGCTGGCTCGCCGATCATCCCGACCAATGGATCGGACAGGGCTGTCCGTGGACGACCGTCCTCGCCCTGCGCGCCCTCTGGCTCGGCCGGGACATCGTCGACTCCCGCGAAGCTTTCGACAAAGGCATGCGATGGCTCGCCGAAAACATCAACGCCGCCGGATGCCTGCGTTTTCTCGAACCGTGGTTCATCCTCCATCTCGCCGGTGAGGTGGACCACCCGCTGAGCCGGGTCATTGTCGAAAAACAAATGCCGATGATCCTCCGCGGCCAACGGCCGGACGGCGGATGGGACAATAGCTTGACCGTCTTTCGCGCCCTCGTCCGCCACCGCA
>JAAYCJ010000138.1 GCA_012729815.1 Phycisphaerae bacterium
CTCCCCCTTTCCCCGTCCGCCAAAGGCGGACCCTAAAGCCTAAAGCCTAGAGCCTAAAGCCTCTTCTCCCCCTTTCCCCGTCCGCCAAAGGCGGACCCTAAAGCCTAAAGCCTAGAGCCTAAAGCCTACTCCATCCTCTGCCTAAACACCACCTTCGGACGCCGATACCGAGGATTGTCCTGCCACTCACCATCGGTGCCGTTCCACTCCAACGGCGGCTCGTAACACTCCGACCGATCCAGCAAAAGCACCCACCGCCCCCGATCCTGTACCTCCCCATCCCGATCCAACATCTCAATCAACACGTACGCCGCGAACGTGTCCGAACGAGTCGTCGTCAAATTGGCAAACCGCGACCAGATCATCTGGCTCTCTTCCAGATCATCGCTGATCCCACCAACGCTGCCCGCCTGATCAGCCCCGTCAGATCCGAACCCGCTGACCGTCCCCACACCCAACACGCCCGAACCATTCACGAACGGTTTGATCGCCGCCGCCACGTCTTTCGCGCGGGCTCCGGTGTTCTCAGCCAAATACGCATGCACCGCCTCCAGCACCGTCGACGACGCCGTATTGACATTGATCAATCCCGGAACCCTCATCTCCCCGCGATCATCCGCGCCGCCAACCCCGTCCTGATCCACACCATCCGATGAACGCCCAAGAATCTCAAAGATGTCCTGGAACGCCGCACCAAGCTGGTCGACAAAGCTGATCCGTATCCCGTGCTCGTTGGCCCCCAAATCCCGAAGCCGATACGACAGCGGACGGCTCACCATGCTCGCCTCCACCAGGTCCCCGTAGTACGGGACTAGCGAAAACGACCCCGGATTCACAAGGATCGCCTCAAGCTGATACCGCTGCATCCAATCATCCGACTCCGTCGATCCCGTTCCAGGAGCCCGCCACGCCGCGTAGTTGATACCATCGGGAATCCAGAAGGAAAAACCTCTGACTGTGGCGGAATTCAGTGCTACACCGGTGTTCTCCGCTCCAAGGGTTTTGTAATCTATCGCTAGCGTCGGTACAGGATCACCTTGAGGCGCAGTTACACGCTGCGGGGGCACTACATCTTGGTAATCTGTGAAGCACAGCCATTCGATCCCGGCACCGTCTGGGCTATTGTCACGCCTGATCCAGTTCCACGTATACCCATTCTCGTCGGGTGTGGGATCAACGTTATCCACAAAAGGCTCAGCAGCCCCTAGTGCGCACTCAGCACAATCCACCACAACGTCATAATCGACAGTGTCCCTCGTAACCTCCCGATACAGGATCACGTTCCCGGCGTCAGGCAGTACCAGAGTGGAATCCACAAACGACGTCACGCCTGCATCGAGAATATCCGCGTTGTTGCAGATGACCAGGTATCCACCTGGAGCAAGCGGCGTCCCAGCAGTTATCTCTCCGTGCGTAACTCCGCCATCTACGCTGTAGCAGTACCCGCCCAGCGGAAGTGGAACGTCCCAGGGATTGTAGAGCTCGATCGCGTACCGGTCGCCCGCATTCTGCGTCTCGCCCGCCGCCGCCCGAACGCGAAACGCGTACAACTCCGTGATGACCGGGTGCTTCTCCAACCCGCCCACATACGTCTGCCCCGCCGTCAGTTGGCTGATCTCCGCGCCCCAATCCGGCAGAAACGCCGAAAAATCAGCCGCCGTCAGAATCGTCGGCTCACTATCATTGTCCAACGCATCCAGTAGGTTCGCCAGGTACTGCGCCGCAAAGTACGCCGCCTGCTCATCCGTCAATCCACCGCCCGCCCCGTCCACGTCCGCGCCGCCCGTCTTGAACATCATGAATAACGCCAGCGGAAGGGCGCGGAACGACTTCACATGATTCAGCGCCGCCATCCCACTGCCGGGATTGGCGAATTCCTCCTTGTAGTACAACAGCCACTGCTGCAGCGACTTCATCAAATTGATCCTGCGACCGTCCAGACCCAGGCTGTTCGTCCCCACGCCGTCAAGCCGCCACCCGCCCGCCACCAGCGGAACCGCCTGCTCGATCCGCCTGACCCCCCGAGTGAAACTGTGCGCCGTCAGCAACGAACGGTCCGGCGGATTCAAACACGACTCCACCAGCGATGCAGCCGCCCCGTCCGCCCGCAACTCGATCTCATCCGAAAAGTCAAGCGGAACAAACCGATGGCGGTCGCCGCCGTCCATGTAGTACTGGTACTGGTCCAGCCATGCCCAGTCGGGACTCTCAACCCGCATGATGTACCGATCCTGGAAAAGCTGAAGCTGCGGAAGAAAAGGCGATTCGTCCCGACCCGGCAGACGATTGCTCCCATCCACGTACCCGAAGCCGCCGCCGTACAGGTTGATCCCCGCCAGGCTGTTGCCCCGAAACTCGACCGGGTCGGCATAGTTCTGCGGCCAGCGCCACGCCGTGTTCAAGTTCACCATCCCGCACGTATCCACGATCCGAACCGCCACCCGATACCCCAGATCGTCACCCGCGACAACCGGCAGATCGGCCGTCAACGCCATCACATGATCGCCATTGCCGATATCGCCATCATCATTGATATCCGCAAACCGGAACCCATAGGTCGGATGCTCCCATTCCGGAAAGAACCCGCGCTGCACCACCCACACCGAATCAAACCATCCGTCTCCATCTGCGTCCGCATACTGCTCAACCCAGTCACGCTCAGCTTGCGTAGCTGGAGCTACAGGCACAGCTTGGGACGGAACGCTGGAGAAAGGGTAAGTACTGGTAGAGTCAACAGGCCACTCAACTGCTCCCGAAGCCATAACGCTGCAAATATCAAACAAGTTCGACCCTTGCGGGAATCTATTCGGCGTACCGGCGATTGTCGCCTCACTGCTCGCCAGCCACGGATCGCCGTCCACGTTCGCCGCCGCCATCTGCCAGGCCGTGCCGTCATACCAGTAGAACGTCGCCGTCCCACCCGTGACCGGCGCGTCCCACGGCTCATTGCACAGCTTGAAGGCCTCGTTCAGATTGCCCGGAGCGTACCTCAGACCAATACCGTTACTATACGCATTGGTCGGATCGGTCGAAGGATTCTCGCCAGTGCCGTCAGATTCTCGCACGGGAATGCCAAGCAATCGAAGATTGTTCAGAGCAGTATTATTCCCTGCCCTATTCTCCGGCTTGCCCCACAAATCCAACTCCAGCGTATCGACAATCCGGCTCTCGATGCTGTCGATCGACGCCTGCAAAACCTGACGCTCCGCGAACGACACCTGGCGATTCTCAGCCGCCACCCCCTCAATC
>JAAYCJ010000139.1 GCA_012729815.1 Phycisphaerae bacterium
ACGATGGCGTCGCCGTCGCGACGGACGGTGGGCTCGGCGGTGATGGTGCCCTTCTTTGGTGGGCGCTTCATGCGGTGGTCTCCTGGGGTTCAGGTTCCTCAGACTCCTGCGGCGATACCTCGGCGGCCAGCGTAACCAGGCCCGTCGGTCGCAGTCGGATGGTCAGGCCATCGGGGCGGACGTTGACGGTTTCCACCAGCAGGCGAACGATCCGCTCCTTCTCGGCCGGGAACAGTTCGGTCCACAGCGGCTCGACCGTTCGCAGCGCGTCGGCCACGTCGCGTTCAGTGGGCACGCCTTCCTGCTGGTCAAGCTGGGCCTCGATCTGCTGAACCTGTGCCTCGACGTCGGTGTACTCGTCGTTCAGCTTCCGCAGCTCGTCGGCCAGGGGGCCGTCATCGGTGTCACCGGCGGCGCGAACCAGTCGGCCGATTCCCTTGCGGAGTTCGGTCTGTCGCTTCTCCAGGGCGGTTTTCTGTCGGACCAGTGCCCGGCGCTGTGCCGCCGCCTGCGTCCGCGTTGCGCGGAACGTCCGGGCGACCATGGCCGGGTCGGCGAAGATCTCCCGCAGGTAGGTGAAGACGGCCTGCTCGATTTGCCCGCCCGGGACGCTGCGGACTTCGCAGGTGTCGTAACCTTTCTTGGCCGCCGCGTGGCAGACGTAGTAGTGATACCGCTTGCCACGCCGGTTGGTGTACGTCGGGGCCATGGCCGCGTCACAGCATTCACAGCGGATCAGGCCCTTGAGCACGGCTGTGGTCTTGCTGCGCGTTTGGTTGGCGCGGACGGCGCGGTTCTCGGACAGGATGCTCTGCACGCGGTCCCAGAGCTTGCGATCCACGATGGCGTCGTGCTCGCCGGGGTAGCTTTCTCCCTTGTACATGACCTCGCCGAGGTAGCGCCGGTTGGTCAGCAGGTGGTGGACGTCGGTCTTCTTCCACATGCCGCCGCCCATGGGCTTGCCCTTCTTGGTGACCCAGGCCTTCATGCGGTGGCCCTGGGCGTTGAGTTCCCGGGCGACCAGCATGCACGAGCCCAGCCGGCAGAACCGCTCGAAGATGTGCCGTACCAGCTTGGCTTCGTTCTCGTTGACCAGAAGCCGCATCCGCTCGCGATCCACGTCGTAGCCCAGCAGCGGCCTGCCCCCGACGTACTTGCCTTTGCGCTTGGCGCTGGCGATCTTGTCCCGGATGCGCTCGCCGCACAGCTCACGCTCGAACTGCGCGAACGACAGCAGGATATTCAGCGTCAGCCGGCCCATGCTGCTGGTCGTGTCGAAGCGCTGGGTGACCGATACGAACGCCACGTCGTGGGTTTCGAAGAGGGCCACCAGCTTGGAGAAGTCCATCAGGCTGCGGCTGAGCCGATCGACCTTGTAGACCATCACCACGTCGACGCCGCCGGCCTCGATGTCGGCCAGCAGCGCCTTGAGGCCCGGGCGCTCCATGTTGCCGCCGGTGAAACCGCCGTCGTCGTAATGCGTGGCCAGCGCCTTCCAGCCTTCATGCTTCTGGCTGGCGATGTACGCTTCGCAGGCCTCGCGCTGGGCATCGAGGCTGTTGAATTCCTGTTCGAGACCCTCCTCGTGGCTCTTCCGCGTGTAGATGGCGCAGCGGATGGGCTTGGTCTTGTCGTTCCTGGCGATCATGCATCCTCCTTGTTTGTGCTGGCGAGCCCAAAGAATCGCGGCCCGCTGACGTGCTGGCCGGTCATGGCCTTGGCCACGGCCGACAGTGTCCGGTAGCGCCGGCCGTCCCATTCGAAGCCGCCGTCGGCCAGCGCGGTGACGACGTGCTCGACCCCGCGCCACTGCCGGACCAGGCGCGTGCCCGCTGCCAGCGCGGTGCGCTTGCGGGGTTTGGGCGGGCGCTTCTTGCCGCCGGCCAGTTCGTCGCCGTCAGCGATCTGCCGCAGGCGCTGCCGGGCCCGGTCGGACAGGCCCCCGAAGCGAAGTTCCTGAACCCGCCACGCCAGGCGGCGGACCAGTTGGGCCTTGGCGTAGCTGGCCGGCGGTTCGGTGCCATACAGCGCTCTCCACTGGTCGCGGAGTTCGTCCACGTCCATGCGGCCAATTCTCGCAAGTGTTTCTAAAACGGTCTGTTGCATTCATTTACTCCTTTCGCTGGTGGACGAGACCATCAGGGCTCGTGGGGCGCGGAAGCTCAAGGCAATCCTGCCCGACCTGCGAAAACTCTCTCGAACCGGCCCGCCCGGCGCGGGCGCGGCGCTTGAGCCACAGCCGCATCATGGCCAGCGACAGCAGCATGCCGACTTCGTCGGCGCGTTCGGCGGGCGTCATCCGCCCGGGGTCCATCCCGTGGGTCATCAGCAACCTCCGTGTGTTCCAGAAAACAGGCCTCCGGGGCGTCCCAAAGGCCACATGTATTGGAAGATTCGATAGTTACGGCGATCAGAAATCCCGCCAGCCGGGGCAGCAATTGCCTTGATGAGGGGCGGGGTCGAGGTAACATGCCAGTGTCGAGAAAAGAACGTAAGCGACTGTGCAACAAGGAGATACGCCATGAAGAAGAACATGAAGCCAAACGTAAAGAACACCACCCAACGCGACTGGCACGACCTGAAGCTCGGCGACGTGATCTGGTTCGCCACCGGCTGGTTCGAGGTCTTCGACGCCTACCCCAGCAGCCGCGACACCGTGACGGTCAAGCTGATCGTCGACAACGCCAACACCTGCCACATCGAGACCTACCAGGTCCGCACGCACGACAACGCCACCTGCCAGGCCTGACCCCGAAAGGAGACGCCGACCATGCGACTGACACGAATCGACTTCGAAGGCAAACCAGGCCACTACGCCACCGCGCAACGGCGGGCGGCATCGGGCACCGCTCCGAACGTGGTGGTCGTCACCATCCTCACCCCCGACATGCCCGACGGGCGCGAGCACCACGTCACCGCCGACTGCCAGGAGGACGCGTGGTCGATGGCCGAGTGCCTGCAGCACCACCTCGACGGTTGCCGGGGCACCAACAGCATGGTCCACGACTACTACCGCGAGCCGCTTCGGCTCAGCGACCTCTAACCGCAAGGAGCATTCGCCATGACCGCCCAAAACAACACCCAACGCATGATGGACGCCTTCAAGCGAGCGCAGGCCGACATCGCCAGCCTCGCCGACTGGATCGAGTGCGAACTGGAGAAGTACGAGGACGACGAGGTCACCTGGGCTTCGGTCGGTTCCCTGGAGCACGTCCGCGAAAACCTGATCGAGACGCTGGCGTTCTTCTCCGGCGTTGAACAATCCGAGATTCAGCGCAGCCTCGACGAACTGCACATGTGAACCCAGCGCGGAAGGAGAATGCCATGCCCCGCGAAACCATGGACCAGACGCTCGAGCGGATCGCCCGGGAGGAACTGGAGATCACCACGCTCGAATCGCGTCACAGCGACGAAGAGGACTTCCACACCTTGGCGGTGTGGGAAATCGAAAC